>NZ_JBMDWJ010000247.1:0-14121 GCF_048595215.1 Siphonobacter sp. | reverse complement strand
AAACGCGATACCGTCGAGTTCGAAACGGTCAGAAAACTGCCGCCGCTCACCTCCTAGTACCTGTACAAAACAGGAGCCTTCGCCTTCGAAGAAAGCCGTTTGTACGGAATCCCCTAGACGAAACTGCGTTTCCTCGTCTTCTTTCTTTACCGCCAGCCGGTCAATCAGAATATGCAGTGGGAGATCCGCAATCCGCTGACTTGTTGCAGCATCTTCCAATGCTTCCTCAATCTGAATGGTTTCGTCTTCGGCCACAATCCGCGTAAAGCCTTTTTGTACCAGAATGGTTAGTTCTTCGGCCAGACTCCGGCTGTTTTTACGAATGAGCGGTGTGGTGATCAGTACGCGGGCGTTTTCTTCCAGCGAAAGAATATAGTCTACAACGTCCGTTACGGTATCTTTCCGTACTTCCTGACCCGATACGGGCGAGTACGTGCGGCCAATACGGGCGAAGAGTAATTTAAGGTAATCGTAAATTTCGGTAGTAGTACCCACCGTCGAGCGGGGGTTTTTCGTACTCACTTTCTGCTCAATGGCGATAGCGGGCGATACGCCTTTGATCCAGTCTACTTCCGGTTTTTCCATCCGACCCAGAAATTGCCGGGCGTAACTGCTCAGACTTTCCACGTACATCCGCTGACCTTCCGCAAAAAGCGTATCAAACGCCAAGGATGATTTTCCGCTACCCGACAATCCAGTAATGACAATCAGCTTATTACGGGGAATGGAAACATCTATATTTTTAAGATTATTGACACGTGCTCCTTTGATGAGGATGTATTGCTTCGGATCGAGGGTTTCGACCGACGGGCGACCCAGCGTTTCAATTGAATTCATTCGACAAAGATAACCCGCTTCGGGGTTGGAAGAAATGGTGGCTTTCAATGTTTTCCGAATGCTCACATTCGGGCACCTACGTCGCTAAAAAGGTTCATTCCAGCACTGGATTTGACTCCTTCATACAAGAATTTGCGGCGAAGACCGTTACTTTGGGAAATGTTAGCGAAAAAAGGTAGACGTTGGTGCCAGAGAGATAACCAAATTCAGGCCCGTCGAGTTCTTTGCTGACCTGACTTCTTTACGTTGTCCATGAACATAACATCCATGATTCGATCTGTACTGGCCGCCTGTTTGCTGATCCTAGCGGTCACCCCCTTTGCTTCTGCCCAGTATGATTCCATTCCCCGGCCCGCCGAGCGACCCGTTATCATTCAGCAGCAGCCCCTTGATGAGAACTACCAGCGAGAACAAGAAATGCCCTGGAAAGCCCGTCCCTTTAAGGATAAGCTGCGGTATGGCGTGAACATTACAACGCCGTCCCTGAGTTTCTTTGGGGGTAGCAGCTATTTTAGCTTTGACATTTCACCCATGGCTGGTATCCGGGTTACACCCACGACTACTACGGGTTTAGGCATTACCTACAGCTATTCCAGTCGACCGGATGGTTACATTAACTCTGCGGGACGCCAGGGTCGTCAAAAAGCAAGCCTTCTGGGCGGGCGAGTTTTTATTCAGCAACACCTGAGTTTTCTGGAAAACGTGGTACCAGGTTTGTTCCTGTGGGGTGAAGCCGAGCAGTATAAAGTACTGTCCCTTAAAAACTCTCAAGCTAAAATTACGGGATACGAATATGACACTGGCTTTCTGATAGGTGGCGGTTATGGCGTACCGGCCGGGGAACCTGGTTTCCAGATCACGCTTCTGTACCACGCCAATTATAATTCCAATCCCAATACGTATTCTTCCAGTGGTAGTCCGCTGATCATTCGTTTTGGCTACTGGTTTAAATAATTTTATTCCATTACAGAAGAGAAAAGTCCCGGCGTCGTGTCGGGACTTTTCTTTTGTCAGGACTGCTACTGAAAAGCCGTTCGTCCGACGGCATACCGCCGAAAACTCGTTACCTTTAGGGACTCTTTTTTATACGCCTTCGTATTTATTCCTACATTATGCTTACAACCGAATCCTCCTCTCATTACGATCATCTGGAAGAAATGACCGTCCGGCAGCTACTGGAAGGCATTAACAATGAAGATAAAACGGTACCGCTGGCCGTTGAAAAAGCCCTCCCACAGATTGAAGCCCTGGTTACAGAGATTGTGGCCCGGATGAAGCAAGGCGGACGCCTCTTCTACATCGGTGCGGGTACCAGTGGCCGTTTGGGTATCCTTGATGCCTCGGAATGTCCACCCACCTACGGCGTACCGTTTGGTCTGGTGGTCGGACTGATTGCTGGAGGAGATACCGCCATTCGGAAAGCCGTTGAAAATGCCGAAGACAACGCCGAACAGGCCTGGAAAGATTTGCAGGAATACGAAATCAACGAACTGGATTCGCTCGTGGGGATTGCCGCGTCGGGAACAACGCCCTACGTTATTGGCGGCGTGAAAACCGCCCGCGAACGGGGCATTCTGACGGGTTGCGTCGTTTGTAATGCCGGTAGCCCCCTGGCTGCGGCGGTTGAATACCCCGTAGAAGCCGTGGTAGGCCCTGAGTTTGTGACGGGCAGCACGCGAATGAAATCGGGTACGGCTCAGAAACTCATTCTGAACATGATCTCGACGAGTACTATGATTCAGCTCGGCCGGGTAAAGGGTAATCGGATGGTAGATATGCAATTGTCTAACTACAAGCTCGTCAATCGGGCTATTCAGATGGTCATGGCTGAACTCGATACTACCCGCGAAAAGGCGGAGGACCTACTGGCCCGCCACGGTAGCGTACGAAAAGCAGTAGAAGCCGGTAACAATCCTTAGAAAAGCGAGTTATTACCATCGATTCTTTTGCAATTATTAACAAAGCGTCCGTATAATTTTACGTACTTTTGCGTTCTAACGATTAAACAAAACGAGCATTTTCTTAAATTTTTTATAGCTTACTATGAACAAAACGCTTCTTCCCCTGCTGGGTCTGGTGGCCGCCTTATTCGTAGGTACCGACGCCTCTGCACAAAGTAAAACTGATCCTCCGGCTGAAATCAAAGCCCTGCTTGAGAAAAACATCTGCCTTACCTGCCACAAGGTAAACGAACGTCTGGTGGGTCCGGCGTACACGGATGTTGCCAAGAAGAAATACAAGCCGGAACAAATCGTTGAATTGATCTACAAACCGAAGCCTTCCAACTGGCCCGGTTATCCTCCAATGGCTCCGATGACGCAGGTTCCCAAGGAAGATGCCATGAAAATCGCCAAGTGGATCGTTTCGCTTAACGCTCCCGCGAAGAAAAAATAAGACCAGTACGGTTTAGGATTCGGCCCTCTAGCCCTTTCTTCACACCTGCTGAAACCTTTTACAGGTTTGAAAAGCCCCGACGCGAATCGGGGCTTTTTTCGTGGATGTGCGTATCATTCCGTATTTTTGCCTGATTTTCAGGATACCTGTTTTAACTTATTCATCAGAAACAGCACACCGAATAAACTGTAAACATCAATACATGAGTCTTTTAGCAATCGGTACGGTGGCTTTCGATGCCATTGAATCCCCTTTCGGCAAAACGGATAAAATCATTGGCGGAGCCTGTACGTTCATTTCCCTGGCGGCATCTTACTTTACCAAACCCATCAATATTGTAGCCGTAGTCGGCGATGATTTTCCCCAGGAATACATTCAACTCCTGCAAAATCAGGGTGTTGATACGGAAGGTTTGCAAGTGAAAGCGGGAGAAAAATCCTTCTTCTGGTCGGGCAAGTATCACAACGATATGAACACCCGCGATACGCTGGTGACCGAGCTGAACGTACTGGCTGATTTTGATCCCATCATTCCCGAATCGTACCAGGATTGCGACTACCTGATGCTGGGTAACCTAACCCCTCAGGTACAAATGACGGTATTGGATCGTCTCAAAAATCGTCCGAAGCTCGTGGTACTCGATACTATGAATTTCTGGATGAACGTGGCGATGGATGATCTTAAAAAGGTTATTCAACGCATCGACGTGCTGAGTATCAACGACGAAGAAGCTCGTCAGCTTTCCGGTGAATACAGCTTACGCAAAGCCGCGAAAATTATTATGGCGATGGGCCCCAGTACGCTGATCATCAAAAAAGGCGAACACGGAGCCCTGTTGTTTCAGGGAGATGATATCTTTTTTGCTCCGGCTCTGCCGCTGGAAGAAGTCTTCGATCCTACCGGAGCGGGCGATACCTTCGCGGGTGGTTTCATCGGCTACCTCGCCGCTACTAATGATACCAGCTTTGAGAACATGAAACGGGCGATCATTTACGGTTCAGCCCTGGCTTCCTTCTGCGTAGAAAAATTCGGTACTGAACGTCTGCTCGGCCTTTCCAAAGAAGAGGTAGATGCCCGTGTACAGGAGTTCGTAAAACTGTCTGGATTTACGGTGTAAGAATGATAGAAAGCGTGAATGATCGATTGGGTGACTAACGATTATAGAAAATCATCCATTCTATCATTCACGCTTTCAAAATTAGATCAAGCTCTCCGCCCTGAATTTCGAATGGGCAGGCCATTCTCGGCCAGAATCTTTCCCGCCTGATACGCTACTTTTCCGTTTAAAACGACGGCTTTAATCCCTGCCGAATTGGTATTGGGATTTTCAACGGTAGCCAAGCCCTGTATCGTTTTCGGATTAAAAATCGTCAGATCGGCGATGGCTCCTTCTTTGATTTCACCTCGATTCTGTACGGCCGGACGAATCAAATCCGCGGGCATACTCGTCAGTTTCGGTAACATCTTTTCCAGCGGCATACCAATCGCCTGAGCGTGTTGTAGAGCCGTGGCAAAACAGCCGGCTCCACGCGGGTGCGAGTTAGCCGCTTCCAGCGAAGCAATTCCTCCGTCTGATCCAATCATACAGAAATCCGTTTGCAAGGCCAGATCAATCGTGGTCTCAAAGGGCATAGCTCCTTCGGGTACAGCTACCAGATAGCCGGGGTGCTGACGGTAGTACTGAAAGGATTTCTTACTGATTCGTTCCGTCGTACCTACCAGTCGCAGATCGCTGTAATCTAGATTATATCGCTCCCTCCAGCCTTCGTCAAAGCGTTTGGAATGCAAGTACGTGGCCCAGTAACTATAGGGGTATACGCAAGTAGTAATGTCCAATCCCGACTGCCGGGCTTCCTGAATCAAATCCAGAGCTTCAGCCATGTGAAAGGTCCCGCCCGTAGAGTGCAGGTGATCGATATGCATCCGGACGCCCGTTTCTCGGGCCAGGCGAATGGCTTCTTTTACACCATCCAGTTCATGCTCTTTATCCGAATACCGTAGGTGCAGAAACATCGGACGTTCGTACCGCCTGGCCAGTTGGGCATACGCCTTCACTTCGTCATAAGGTGTGGGCTGATATTCCAGACTATGCGATACGCTTAAGGCTCCTTCCGCCAGCATTTTTTCGACGTGCTTGAGTCGGTGCGGCAAATCTGTGGCGAGTCGAATTCCCATCACGTAAATGCCTACGCCATAGTTGGTATAATGCGGTTTAGGGTCAAAAAAGCGGTGGTATTCTTCCGGATTCTCCCGTCCACCGTGTAGCTGCAAGGTGGTGGTTACGCCATCGGTTAGTTTGAAGCGTTCGAAGACGTGGTAATCGTTCGTCAGGTTTTTCGGGCCATCGGCCAGTATGTCAACAAAACCCGGACTGACTATGTGTTGGCTGGCGTCAATAACCTGCGTCCCCCGAAGTTCCAGCGGACTTAGGTGCAACAACCCAGCGTCGGTAACACCTACGTTTAGCGGCTGCAGTTTGCCTTCCGTAAAAACAGAACCCTTCTGAATGACCAGGGGGAATATCCGCTCCTGAACTGGCGAAGCTTTTACCCAGGTTTTAGTGAAACCCCAGCCGCCCAACAAAGCAACGGAGCTTAGCGAAAGATGGCTTAAGGCCTTCCGACGATTCATAGATTATACAATGGAGAATAAAAATTCAAAAGTAAAAGATGCTATGGAATGGCTTCTGCTCTTCAATAGTCCGTCTCCCAATCACTGACCTTTCCCTAGTACCGATCACTCCTAGCTAACGCTAGTACTGCGTTAATTCTTTTAATTTTAAAGACTGGGCTACCTCTTTGACAAAATCCGTGTTTTCCTGATTCGTCGCGGAAACCTGTACCAGGAAGCGTTCGCCCACACTGATCGTTACTTTGGCCTGTTTGCCTTTTTTGTAAAATTCTTCGTAGCCTCTCACAGACTCCATGCCCGTTGCCCAGCTTTTGGTAATCTGATTTTCGTTTTCGATCTCCATTCCTGAGGACATCGCCACAGTAGCCATGCTTAGCAAAGCCGCCGAGGCATTGTAGTCGGCCAGCTCGATCTTCACTTCTGATTCCTCGCCCTTTTTGTATTTTAGTTCGTAGGAAGAAAATGAAAAGCCTTCGTTGTTGGTTGTTTGGCCCGAGGGTTCACCATCTGTTTCGTATCCTGCTACTTCCGCAGGCATAAACTGGGCTAAGGTTCGAAACGGCAGGGCCAGCGTGTCTCCTTTGGCCCGACGTTCTTCTACCTTTTTGTTAATCGCCTCCGTTCCTTCGCTTACGTTCCGGGCGGCCTGGGTCATCTGCTGGTAACCGTCTGCGGTTTCTTTGGCGGCACTCACCCATCCGCACGATGTAACGATTCCACTCAACAGGAGAAAAAGTATAGCATTGGTTTTCATGATTTGCTTGAATACAATTGGTTGAACGATTACATACGATGGAAAATTAGCTCGCCCATGCCCTGTCGTACCAGCGGTGTTGGGATGAATTGCCAATACAGTGTGATGAATTGTTCATACACGCAGCCAGACGAAAAGGCAGTAGGTATCAGCTAAGTCGAAGGGTGGATACGGACGGCAAACACTAACAGAAAAAAGTCAACGGATGGGATAATGACGCTGGCGTTCGGAAAAGCCATTAGCTTTCACGAATTTTGTATTTTCATTCTCAACAAACCGCGAACGTAAGCGGATTACTTTTCAGAGATTATGATTTTACCCATCGTCGCCTACGGTGATCCGGTATTACGGAAGGAAGCCATCGACATTACAAGAGATACAGATCTCGACCTGCAAGCACTGGTCGATAATATGTTTGAAACGATGTACAAAGCCTCGGGTGTCGGACTAGCGGCCCCGCAGGTCGGCATGAGCCTGCGTTTGTTCGTCGTAGACGGTACGCCGATCATCGACGGAGAAGAGGAAGACAGTGAAGATTTTGATCCGAGTCTGGTAGGTTTTAAAAAGGCCTTCATCAATCCCGAAATTCTGGAAGAAGATGGCGAAGAATGGGCCTACGAAGAAGGCTGTTTATCCATTCCAGGTATCCGTTCGGACGTGAGTCGCCCCGAGCGGGTCAAGATTAAATACTATGATCTGGACTGGAACGAGCACATTGACGAGTACGACGGGATTGCCGCCCGGATCATCCAGCATGAGTACGACCACATTGAAGGCATTCTGTTCACCGATCACCTGCCTCCACTGAAGCGTACCCTGCTCAAGAAGAAACTTTCCAATATTACGAAGGGGGAAGTACGAGTGGATTACAAAATGAAATTCCCCAAGTAGTCGACGGATTCATTCCCGTAAGTATCGACATTCAGTACGCATCCCGGAAGTTTAAACTTTCGGGATGTTTTGTTTTTAGAGCTTTTCGTATTCGCTCTCCAATAAGGAAAACCCTCTAACCTTGAGTAGGAATTCAGACTTGTAGGCACAGGGTTTTACTCGATTGCATCCATAACGAAACGTATCACCTTATTTCTCTTTTCGTATGGCAAGCCTGCAAAACATGGTCGAAGAAATCTTAGGCATTCAGGAAAAAATTTTAACGCCGGAGGGTAAAAAGCCAGAGGTAGCCGAAGCTCTGGATGCCCGTTTTAATGAATTACAGGGCCAACTTGATCCACTCGTTGAGCCAGGTCCTCCCTTTCAGACGATTACAGTCAATGGAATCGACTACGAACTCAAAAAATTGGATCATTACGTAAACATTGAGCCAGTAACTGGCGTCTCCTAACCTATTTATTTACTATGCCCCGTTACGAATTCACGGCCTGTACGCCGGTTGATACCCAAGGCTCAGGTACGCACTTGATTTTTACCTATAAAAGTCTGTCCGGTGATCCCGGTCATGAACGGAATATCCAGATTATTGATTTGGGAAGTTCTAATACGGACGAAGCCCATACGCAACAACTCTTCACGGAGGTGATTAATTTTATGAAAAATTACTGGGAGAAGAGTATTCAGATTCCCGAGAGTAACTATGAAATTCATCTGAGCGAGAGTCCGCTTCTGGAAGGAAAAGAAGGCCCTACGCCCTGGCAGGGATTTGTGCTGGAATTGGAGTAGTTGATAGTATTCCATAGGTGGTACCCATGGTTATTGAACCCCTTCGGATTTGGTAGGCTACCAACCCCGAAGGGGTTCAATAGGATTAGCCTGCCATGCGGGGTAAAAGAGGCTGGATAAACTTTGAATACAGTAACTACCGACTAAAACGGATTCAGGAAGAACCCTACGCCTACCCAGTTGTTGATATTTTGTTCAAACGTGCTGTAAGGCAGAGGGCCGTGAAAGGCTTGTACGGCCAGACTTAGTGGATTTCGTTCGATCGCTCCTAATTCAATTCCCACCGCCGCAGTTACACCTGGGTGAAAGTTCGTTTGTTCAATCATCCGAACATCTATGCCCGCCCACCAGCGAAGCTTTTCCCGATTGGGCTGCTTCCAGACGGTACCGATTTGCGTATACAACCGCTTCCGCTCCGAAGCAGGTCGTAGTCCGACGCCCAGGCCTCCGTACAAGCGTACACTCGTCCACTGATACGCGTACAAAGCATCCATCTGTTCGTAATTGACGGCATTAGGCAAGAAGTAATTGATCTGGTTTCGCACCAGATAATCGTCCCCCAAATGCGACGAGAGGTGATAGACCCGGAATCGCCAGCTGGCATTGCCCCGCTTCAGATTATAAAGCAGACCCACGCGAAAATCGACATTGAACAGATAGCGTCGGAATTTATCTTCCTGACTATCGTGAAACATCTCAAATTGGGTATTGGCTACGACGTCCAGGGCCAGTTCGGAAGCCCGACGTTCGTCCCGACTCCAGCGAAAGAATCCTTTCTGAAAGCCGATGGAAAAGGGAGCGAAAAGCCCATCCTTGCTTACGCCTTCTTCCGTACGCCGCAATAGGGAGGCACTGGTTTTGGCTTCTAGTGGATCGAGTAAGATCGGTTCAAACAAATGGCCTTTGGGCAGAAATTCCGTTTTAGTTTGAGCCTGAACTCCGGAAATTAGCAGGAAGCCTAGCCCCAGAAGGGTAAAGATCGAACGCATGGCGGTATGAAAAAACCGGAGCGTTCAGTGAGAAGCTCCGGTTTTTGAATGAATGATCAGGATAAAGCTGTAAAGTGTTTGAAGAACAAAGGAATGGTTTCGATTCCCTTATAGAAGTTAAACAAACCGTAGTGCTCGTTGGGCGAGTGAATGGAATCTGAATCCAGACCAAAACCCATCAATACGGTTTTCAGACCGAGTTCTTTTTCAAACAAAGCCACGATGGGGATACTACCACCGCCGCGAGTCGGTACGGGTTTCTTGCCGAAACTTTCCGTAAGAGCGGCCTCGGCTGCCTTATATGCCGCTGATTCTAGAGGGGTAAGGTACGGTTGACCGCCGTGGTGGGGCGTTACCGTCACTTTCACAGACTTGGGAGCAATGCTCTGGAAATGAGCCGCGAACAAATCCGTAATCTTATTCCAATCCTGATTAGGTACTAAACGCATGGAAATTTTAGCGTAAGCTTTAGACGGTAATACCGTTTTTGCTCCTTCGCCAATGTAACCACCCCAGATGCCATTGCAATCGAGCGTAGGGCGAATACTGGCCCGCTCCCGGGTTGTAAATCCAGCTTCTCCCTGCACGTCGTCGATCGCCAGATCAGCCTTGTATTCCTCAAGATTGAACGGAGCCGATTCCAGCATTTCACGCTCTTCCGCCGATAATTCTACGACATCATCATAAAAATTCGGAATCGTGATATGCCCGTTTTCATCGTGCAGACTGGCAATCATTTTAGCCAGCGTATTGATCGGGTTTGCTACGGCTCCTCCGTACACCCCTGAGTGGAGGTCACGGTTGGGTCCGGTTACTTCTACTTCTACGTAGCTCAGTCCACGTAAGCCCGTATCAATCGACGGCGTATCGTTGGAAATCATCGCCGTATCCGAAATCAGAATCACGTCAGCCTTGAGTTTTTCACGGTTCTGGCTAACAAAGGTGCCCAAGTTATTGGAACCTACCTCTTCTTCGCCTTCAATCATGAATTTCACGTTACAGGGCAGCGAATCCGTAGCCATCATGGCTTCAAATGCTTTCACGTGCATGAAAAACTGGCCTTTATCATCGGCTGAACCCCGGGCATAGATTTTCTCATCTTTGATGACGGGTTCAAACGGTGGTGACGTCCAAAGTTCCAGCGGATCGGCCGGCTGAACGTCGTAGTGACCGTAAATAAGTACCGTTGGTTTGCTCGGATCTACGATCTTTTCTCCGTACACAATCGGATGGCCGGCGGTTTCGTGCAACTCGGCTACATCCGCTCCGGCTTTGGCTAAACTTTCCCGAACGTATTCGGCAGCCTGGCGTACATCACCTTTGAATTTTGAATCTGCACTAACAGAAGGAATCCGTAACAATTCCAGCAGTTCTTCGAGAAAGCGGCCTTTATTAGCCTCTAAGTAATCTTGCATAGTGTAGCATGTTGAATGAAAGGACTCGTTTCCTTTCCACTAGGTCTGTTCAAACAGTACCCAGCTGAATGGTCCTGACTGATTTTGCAAAAGTAAACAAAGCTCGTATCCGGCAGCGAACCAAAGGCAAAAGAAAAACCCGGAACCTGAGGCTCCGGGTTAAGAAAGAAATACGGGTAAAACCGAAGTATTACCGACTCCGACGACGACCGATGGGGATACGAGCTTCCTCGCCCCGCAGTAATCGACCAATATTTTTATGGTGTGTATACACAATTAATCCAAAGAGAATAAATCCAAAAATCACCAGCAGATTATGTTCCGGACCAAACAGGTTAAAAACCATCATGAGTGGAAACGCCAGCGTAGCGACAATGGAACTCAGCGAAATGTACCGCGACGAAAGCATAACCAGTATAAAAACCAGAATACAAACGCCAGCCGCTTCCGGGTGAATGCTAAGGACCATACCCAGCAAGGTAGCTACACCTTTACCGCCTTTGAAACGGGCAAAAACGGGAAACAAGTGGCCAATGACCGCGATAATTCCGAAGGCAAGCTTCATGGGTACCCGTTCATCCAGCGTAATTTCATTCAGGTAGAACAGAATAAGAGCCAAATTCGCAGCTAACCATCCTTTCAATACGTCGATAAGCAGTACAATAGTCCCTGCTTTTTTACCTAAAGTGCGGAACGTATTGGTTGCTCCAGCATTGCCGCTTCCGTGCTCACGAACATCGATTCCAAAGAAAGCCTGTCCGTACCAAACGGACGTGGGGACTGAACCTAAAAGATAGGCCAACAGGCCAGCAAACAATACGCTTAAGGTCATTTCAGATACTTAAAAAATGAAAGTGGCTTGAAAATTGTTCAACAATTTTTTATGAGCGTGGAAAACAAAGATACTGGCAATTGCCATATTCTCTAATCGCTCGATAGACTAATTTCTAAAATTAAGGGCTTTTTAAGGGTTACTTACCCAAGAAACAGATACGATCATAAATCTCAGAATACAGAAAATGTTTAAAGGTGCGAGTATTCAAAAATTATTACATACATATAAACGTATTTTTTATACATCCAGTTTTTATAGCCTTAACTATTTTATACTAAAGTTTTTAGAGGCCCAAACCTTAGGTATTTTTATAAAATAACTTTTGAAAAAAAAGTCCATATTTTTTTACGTTTTCAATGCTGAATCAGACAGGCATGAACGAACACTCCGCCACAGGATTCCAAAGAAACTCTCACCGGGAATCCGTTCGTAGGAAATTTTTCCCTGCCGTACCTCTTTTTTAGGCATGGGGTTACTCTCGTACATCAACACTTTGTTGGCCGCAAACGTAAACAAGTCACGGATTTTAAACCCTTTCTTCTCGTCGGGTTTCAGAATTTTCACTTTTAGATCATGATATAGAATAGTTCCATTTCCTGACGCTTGTCGCTGATCTCCCGTAAAGCGGAAGTGAAATCGATCAACCATCCCTGATTCCACATCAATGAGAGCTAAGGGCTTAAAGGTTGGTTTCATAACCTTCAGATTAAGCTTGCCTAATTCTGCCTCGCAGGTATACTGCCCCCGAGGTGACTTCATATTGAAGGTGAAATGCGTTTGTAAAGGACTTACCCCCATAAACGAGGCCTGAAAATTCGCCTTAGCCAAGCTTGTTTTCCGCAGCGAATCGTTACTCAAACCCGTGATACTGCCCCGAATTTTCTGGAAGCTAACGCCCCCGGTCTGGTTCGTTTTGGGGTTTAGCTCCTCATAAAAAATATCTATCCCCTTCACTTTTACGGAATCAATATCCAATTGAAACGCAAGTTGCTGGTAGAGTTGATGCGGGAAAGGTTTCAGCGGCCCATCCGTTTTCGAAGATCGGTTGCGTACTTCAAACGCATTGACCGTACCGCCTTCCAAGGATATGGATTTTACTCGCACTTTTTTCTGAAGCCAGTACTTGGATAGGTCCAGCCCTGTCACGTCAATCTGATCCGCTACGGCCTTGGTGTAACTGGTATTTCCAGAGCGACGTACGTATTCCATGCGTGGATACGCCGGTATACTTCCCAGCCCCTGAATTTGTAAAAGCTGTTGTTGCGTCGAAAGGTAGATCTGTTTCACCCGAATGGCGGAGGTCAGGTCTTCGTTCGGAATAACTAGCGAGTCCATTTTTACTTCAATCGCTTTTGCGTACCATAACCGTGTCGTATCCAGGTGCCCTTTTTCGTCAATTAAAATGTCATCAACTTTCCAGGAAAGTCGTCCAATGGACTGGGTCCGTACCCGTTTCCTGCGACGATCAATCTGTTTGACGGACCAGTCCTCACCCCTGATTTGCCCAATCTTTACGTGTTCAAATTGCTTCTCTATCATTTGATAGGGCGTCTTCTGATCGTCTGGTCGATCGGGTTTACTTTTCGGAAACTGCGTTAGGGTTAACTCAATCTTATCGAGTACGACTTCATCCACTGCTAATTTTTTCCCCCACAGTAAACCTGGTAAACTAAATCCCTGTACGGTGACTTCGGGAATATTCGCATCCATAATCAGATCAGGAGCATTTTCGCTTTGAATCAATTGGCGACGGCGTGCCGTATCCGCCTGGAGGGTAGCCTTGGTCAACTTTCCTTTCCCTGTAAAGGGATTATAGGTTAATCCATCAAACTGTAAGCGATAGAGTTGATCAGAGCCTTCGTAAACGCTACGCTGGATTTTTTCACCCGCTAAAGGCTTGAGGAAATAGATACCCACTATCCAAATACCAAGAACTATAAGTAGACAAAAGGCGAAAAGGCCAATTAGGACTTTAAGGGCAAGTGATGAAGGCGTTGAGGATTTATTCATGTGGGTGCTACGCGGCTAATTATGGAAGGAGAGCCCTTTACCAGGGCCCTCGGACAGGGACGACGAAAGAGGTGAAAAGCCTGTACCAGACGGGCATTGTTTTCAGGTTATTTTCTGGAAAATCCTTAGATACAGGGGTATATCATCCGCATATTGGGTGCATACACCCCAGTATGCACAACATCGCTCGAAGGGATAGTTCTTTTGTAACTAGTGAAATACGTTTCTAGTAATAGGTAGTATTCAGTAAAAGTAGAATCTTAAGTAGCAGCTATGGAATCAACAAACGATACGAATAATTCTTGGAGTAAAATGAAGCAATGGTGGCGAATTAGCTCCCTCATCCGCTGGGCAGTTATTATCGTAGTAGTACTGATGACCGTTGCTATTGGAGGTAGTCTAATTTTCATCAAAGACAAAAAAAGCACCATGTTTCCCGGTACGGTAGCTTCGGATACGATTCGCGGGGATACACTTTTCGAACCAACGAAAACGATTCATTTGCCTCCGAAGGAAGAAAGGGATAAAGGCACAAATGCGGATCAATAATCACCTCAAAGAGAAAGAGCATCCATTTAC
>NZ_JBMDWJ010000246.1:0-2948 GCF_048595215.1 Siphonobacter sp. | reverse complement strand
CCTCAGAAGGAAGGGAATACGTACGCGGAAAGATGGGTGGGTATTGCACCATTACCCAACGTAACACTGTCGCAACGAATAAAGGGCTTACCCTACGGCAAATACACGCTCAAGGTAGGGGCACAACACATTACAGAAAATCCCTTGAGCGGACAACCCGGAGCGTATGTATTTGCGAATACGACCCAAAAAGAAGTTACTGTAAAAAATGAGTACACGATCGACTTTTTGGTGATGGACAGTACCACCGTCATTGGTTTCAAAACAGACAATTCCAAAGGGAACTGGGCCGCCTGTGATAACTTCCGTCTGTATTACAAGGGTGTAGCTACGGAGGCGATGAAAGAAAAGCTACAGGCTCTGGTCGATTCGACCCCGGACGTGTTGGCTAAAAAAATGCAAAACGCGACTCGTACTGCCCTTGAAAGTGCCCTGGCTTCTGCCAAACAAAGCATATCCCAAAACGCTGGGGGAGAGGAACTGACTGAGCGAGTCAAGCAACTAGAGACGAGCCTAACGGCAGCCCGGGTATCTAACGATGCCTATACCCAATTACAAACGGCCATTGACGCGGGAACGGCTGCCTACGGCGACGGCAGTGGCAAAGAGGCGGCTACTTTGTTGGCGGTTATCAATCAAAAAAAGGCTTTAGTTGCTAATCTGGACGCCGCATTGACGGATTTACAAAAGGGTCCCGACGAAATCAATGCCGCCATTTTAGCCTATCGTTATACCAATGCATCGAATACCACGCCGCTGGACATGACGCAACGGATGGTTAACCCCAGCTTTGAATCGGGTTTTACGGGCTGGAACAATACGGGTTTGTACACGCAAAACAATGCAGACTTTAATCCTCAGAAAGCCGGCAATACCTACGCCGAGCGATGGGCGAGCAGTCCTCCCGTGCCGAACGTAAGCGTTTCTCAGCAAGTAAAAGACCTGCCGAATGGAAAGTACACCCTGACCATTGGAGCACAGAACATTTCCCAGAATCCCGATACGGGGCAACCCGGCGGTTTTGTATTCGGTAATAACGCCCAAGCCGAGGTAAAAGCAAAAGGTGAGTACTCGGTTGACTTTTTGGTCGTAGACGGTACCGCCGTTGTGGGTTTCAAAACGGAAAATTCCAAGGGTAACTGGATGGCCTGCGATAACTTCCGGCTGTACTACAAGGGTGCCGCTACGGATGCTTTGAGAGAAAGATTGCAAAGTCTGGTGGATTCAGCTACGATTGTACTAGGTAAAAAAATGCGGAGTACCAATCGTACCGCTCTGGAAACGGCCGTAGCCGCTGCTAAAGTAACGTTGGATCAGAATGGGACGGAAGTGGCCGAGCGAATTGCTCAACTGGAGACGGATCTGAAAACGGCCCGCATATCCGTTGACGCCTATGGGAAATTACAAATCGCTGTGGATTCAGCCCTTGTCGTCTATGGTAATGGTAGTGGCCAGGGAGCGGCTGCGTTCAAAGCGGTGATTGACCAGAATACGACGTTGGTCAACAACCTTGACGCTGAATTGAGCAATGTACAGAAAGCTCCCCGTGAGCTCTATGAAGCCATGCTCATGTTCAGAGTAGCCAACGCAACTGGTTCCGCTCCGGTAGTAGTTACGGACTCGCGTTTCGCTCGGGGAGCTACAATGGCCTTCGGCCGTAGTACGGTTTCGGGCGTTGCTCAAAAAGATATTGTTGAGCAGGGTTTCTGCTGGAGTACATCACCGGATCCGAAAATTTCCGATAACCGAACGACCAAATTCTTCTCGAACAATGGAGCGATTTACCGGCTCGAAAACCTGCAACCCGCCACCATTTATTACATGCGGGCCTACGCAATCGGTCCGAATTTTGCGGTGGGCTACGGTAAAGTACTGAAAGTGATCACGATTCCTAAGGGTACAGTCACGTACGAATTGCGGGAAAGTGTGACAAATGGGGGGGATAACTACCCTCGCATCAAGCAAGCCGTTGAATCAGGGGTGTATTACTACAATAACCTGACTAGTGTTAAGGATCATCATTTGTCGGTTAATTACAATGCAGGCACGCCTACCGCAGAGGCGAGTTATGGTGGATACATGCAGTTTGGTGCCAACCCGAGCTATCAGCGAACGGGAACGGCTTTGCACGAAATGAACCACACCATTGGGGTAGGACAGCACTGGATCTGGTATGGCCCGAATTCGCCACTCCGGGCGGAAGGCAGCCGGGGCCGTTGGTTGGGTGAACGAGCCAATAAATTAGTACAGTTTTTGGAAAACAATACGGATGGATCCATGACGGGCGATGCCGTACACATGTGGCCCTTTGGAATCAACGGTGCTCACGAAGACACTGGCAACGAGTTTCTGTATACTGCCCACGCCCTGGTTACGCAGGCCTTGGGTGAAGATGGGCTGGCTAACCCTTCACGCGGCTTTACGACTCCTGCGTACACGTTCGAGCATACGCCTTCCCAAAAGTATTACCTCAAGGTAGAAGGTAATAAAGTAGGGCTCAACACCTCGTTCCTGGCAGAAAACGAATCCGGACAACTTGTGAATAAGAAAGCTTCCGGGTCAAGTATTCTGACCGATGATCGGGCGGCTTGGTACGTTGAGTTCGATCCTGCTACGGCGTTTTATCAACTCCGCAACGCCGCTACGGGTAAGTACTTCAGCTATCAGGGCAATAGCATTGGACTGACGGCAAGTGGAGCCGAGTCGTTCCAGTTGATGGGAGCCCGGTATGATACGAAGGTGGGCACTGACGAAAAGAACTTCATGGCGAAAGCGTACTGGATCACCGTACCACAAAACAATTATTCTTCGCCTACGCTGGCTGCTAGTTCCCCTGAATCAATCAATACCGTACCGTTCGACCTTACGGATGCCGCTACTGCTCAACGCTGGTTGATCTTTACGCAGGAACAGGTAAAATCGTTTGACTCCTTGCTGGTAGCTCCGAC
>NZ_JBMDWJ010000245.1:0-32863 GCF_048595215.1 Siphonobacter sp. | reverse complement strand
GAACAGTGATCGTAATCAGCCGTCGAGTTTGTTGCTGATCAAATTGCGTGTCGGCCTGCTTGATGCGAACCTGCTGGAGTTTACCCCGTTCTTTCCGTAGAAAAAGCGGGAAACTCACTTCAGCACCTACTTTATAATTGTTGGTAAGCCACCAGCCCGCGTCATAGGATTTGCCGATGGCGACGGGTTCACGGATAAAGTTATAATTGACATTAACCGTCGGTAAAAGCTGGTTCTGCCGGAATCGCCGCTCGATATCCAATTGCTGGAGTTTAAAATCCAGCTTGATCAGATCCGGGTGCTGCCGACTAGCCCGAGCCAGTAACTCGTCGAGCTGTTCCTGCGTAGGTTCGGGAATGGTTACGCCGCCCGGAATCGCATTCTCGGGTAACTCTACCGGTTCGTTGTTCTCGTTCCAGAGATTATTGGAAATGCCCAGCCGCGTATTCTGGAATTCCAGCAACGCGGCCTGGTAGGAAGCCAGTCGTTCCTGTACCGTAATTTTAGCCTGCACGGAATCAATAGCGGCTAAGTCACCAATTTCCACGCGTTGCTTTACCGCTCGATAGCGAATATCAGCTAGATTAAGTCCGTCCGCCGTAAATCGGAATTGCTGGTAGGCAAAGTACCAGTCCCAGTACGTTTTAGCAGCATCGTACATGGTTTTGTTAATCACTTTCTGACGATCCGCTTCGGCAATATTCTGGAGTAGCTTGGCCTGCCGTAACGTCGAACGGCGAGCATCAATCAGCAATCCCTGAGCCAGGGGTACGCTCAACCCCGCATACACCAACCCGGCATCGGGCGTGTAATACTGCGGATTGATGTATGGCCCCGTATTCCGGTCGTAACCCGCCTTCAGGTCAATACCCGTCCAGGTTGGTATTTTTAGCGTATTTTCCCAGTGATTGTAATACTCTTTGTCCTTGTACTCTTTTCGACTGAAGTCCGAGGTCAATTTCGGATCGAACATGCCCCGGGCCTGTAACAATTCCGTACGGGCGTCGGCTGGAATCAGATCGGCCTGTCGTACGACGGGATGGTACTTTAAAATCAAATCCGCGTAATCCGCGAAACTGAAAATCCGTACTGAATCCTGAGCCCACACAGGGGTTACCTGGGCTGTCCAAAGGAAGAAAGCCCAGGTAAAAACGCTAGTTCTGGACGGCAAGACTGTAGGTACAAGCCCTCTCAACCAGCGAGCTACTAAAAACCTCATTTTTTCGCCCCCTTTCCGGCGTAATCGCCTTTGGGCTCCTCTTTTAAGCTAGGTGGGAAGCCGTTAAGTTGTCGCCAGATTTCGTACCATACGGGTACGCTGTCAAGCATGACCCAACCGAACACGCCCGAACCCAGTCGTAACTGAGCGGGCCAGGGGTGATCCCGCCGTTCTTCCACTTTTTCCGTAACCAGAATCCGGTATTCGCCACTCGTCGAGTTCACCTGATCGATGACGGCTACGCGACCGCCGAAGGTACCGACACTGACTGAAGGCCAACCCGAAAACTGCAGGGCAGGCCAGCCATCAAACTGAATCCGTACTTCACGACCTTTCTGAATCAGGGGAACGTCCATCGCTTTGATGTACAACTCAACCGCCATCTGTGGGTTTTGTGGTTGGAGGGTACAGATGGGCTCGCCTTCTTTAATGGTTTCACCCACACCGGCTTTCAGAGCTTTTACCACAACGCCCGACTGCGGAGCCCGCAATACGTACTGATTGCGACGAACATTGACGTTGGCTACTTTATTTCGTAGCTCGGAAAGCTCTTTTTGGCCATCACCCAGCGATGAAACGGCCGAACTACGATCCGATAACGATTTGGCGATTTCTTTTTGGTAGTCGGCATCAATCGAGCTGAGTTCGATTCTGGAGTTGATCAAATCCTGCCGGGAAATATTGAGTTTGTTTTGAGCAGAAACCACTTTTGCCTGAGCAGCCTGGAAGGTAAGTTCACGACCTTCGAGGTCGGTTTTTGAGAACAAACCCTGTTGGTACCCTTGCTGGAAACGCTCAAAACGAACCTCGGCAATTCGAAACTGAATACGCTCATTAGCCAGATCAACGCTATCCGACTGAACCTTAGCCTGTGCCTGTAGCACTTTGTTGCGGGCTTTTTCCAGGCTAAGTCGCAGAGCATTACGCAAAGCGGTTAGCTGATTTTCCACGGCTTCAATTTTATTTTCGTACCCATCCACGGCCGTTTCCTTGGCATCGACCTGTTCCGTTAGACGAAGGGGCAGGTTTGGATCGAAGTACTCATCCTTGATTTCAGATAGCGTCAAGATGGTGTCGCCCTTTTGTACGGCCTGACCTTCGCGAACGTGCCATTTTTCGATCCGTCCGGCAATGATGTTTTGTACCGTTTGCGGACGATCCTGGGGCGTCAGGGCAGTGACCGTACCCGTTCCATTGATATTCTGCTGCCAGGGCATGAAAAGTACAATGAAAAGTACGGACAGAATACCCACAATCCAGCGGGCCAACTTCCGACCCGTCCGGTGGGTTGAAAGCGTTTTGAGGGACTGGATTTCGTTTTCCGGCAGATCCGAATCCACTCGTTTGGGAGATATATTGAGCATGGTTTGAGTTGAATTAAGTGTTCTCAGCAGCTGAAAACAAAGGCTTAATACGGTCCGTCACTGACAATTTTACCATTTTCCAGAATCAGTACCCGATCACAGGCCGCTAATACTTCTGGATCGTGCGAAATGGTGATGAACGTCCAGGGATGAGCTTTATCGCATACAAACTTGATAAGCTTTAGCTTTTCTTCCCGGTCCAGAAGGCCATAAAAGTCCGTAAACATCAACAGTCTCGGGCGTTCTACAATACAGCGGGCGGCGGTAATTTTCGCTTTGAAACTTTCTGAGAACCGTTGACCCTCGGCTAACATTTCGGTATTGATGCCCTCGGGAAGCTGACCAATTTTCTCCGTTAGACCGAGGTTTTGAAGGGTCCAGCGAATATCATCCAATGAAACATTTGTACGCCCCATCGTGATATTTTCGAAGATAGTTCCGTCAAAAATTTCGTCAGGAGATACGTTTTTCGCCACCGCATTCCGGAAATCGTTCAGGTGAATATCCCGCAGCGAAAAGCCATTCACGGAGATGCTGCCATCGTATTCCGTCATTAAACCACTCAGCAGGGTTAGCAGGGTATTTTTACCGCCTCCGTTTGAACCCGTAATCGCCACCCGTTCCCCCTGTTTGATAGAGAAACTCAGGTTTTGCAGGATGGGCCGCTTGCCATCTGGGTAGCGGAACGAAAGGTTATGTACTTCCAAAGCCATATCTTGTTTATTGATCGGCATACGTAAGCCCCCTTCCCGTTCGAGCGGCAGATCCGTAACGTTCCCCATCTTTTCAGTGGCCGTAACCAGATCAAAGATGGTATCGATGCTCGTGATGAGTTTTTCTACGGAGCTAACAATCAAGACGATAATGATGTCGGAAGCTACGAACTGACCGAGCGTAATCTGTCGATCCACCACGAGGAAAATACCTAAAATCAGCAGGGCTGCGATGACCAGGGTCTTGAAGGCCACCATGTAGTAAAAAATCCGCAACAGAATTTTGAAGTGCTTCTGCCGGTACAGCAAGTAACGGCTAACCAGCTCATCCATTTTCTGGACGGGAAGGTTTGTATTGCCGATCACCTTAAAGCTGAACAAGGTACGGGCAATGTCTTCCAGCCACTGAGCCACCTTGTACTTGTACTTGGATTCATACAGACTCGTTTCCAGACCTTTGCTGGCATTGAAACGAAACACCAGAAAGATGAGCAAAATGGTCAGTAACCCGAATACAATGAACATCGGGTGGTACGCAAAGAGCAGCAACAGACCAAAAGCAATCTGGATAACCGCCCCGGTAATATCGATGAGGATTTTGGGTAAGGCCTTTTGTACCGTGAGAATGTCGAAGAAACGGTTCATCAACTCCGGTGCGTAGTACCGATTGAGGGCTTCCACTTTAATTCTGGGAATCCGGTAAACAAATTCAAAAGCCGCTTTTGCGAAAATTCTTTGCTGCAAAACTTCCACAATCGATACCTGAACAATCTGCAAAATACCCGTAATGAGCGTACCCACAATCACCAGAGCTGCCAGCAGATACACGGAAGAAAAGACGAGTCCCCCCTGAATAAGCCCTACAATGGCCTGGCTACCTAGAGGCAAGCTTAGGGCAATTAAACCAGAAACGATGGCGTAGAGGTACAGGTAGTAAATGTCCCGCCGTTCATTTCTGAATAATTGCATGGTACGCTGCCAGGGCGTCATGGGCTTTTCGTCCGTACCGGCATCATCACTGGTGAGGGGTTGAATCGGAAACGCCGTTAGGAACAGTACTTTTCCGTTGTCGTTCGTTGCAGGTGTCAGGCCTTCGCCGCTGATGAGTTCGGGGCCGTGTTCCGTAATGGCGTAATGATAGGGCTTTCCTTTTTTCAGATCCCGTCCCGCAATGATGGGACGCATGTCGTCTTTTGAAGTCTGATCAAAGAAGACAAAAGGGTGCTCGCTGTTTTTTTTCCAGTCCCAGAATTCGTTTTCGGCTTTTTCGTGCTTGACCAGAGCCAGATTCACACTAAAGGCCTGTTCGATCAGATCTCCTACGAAAACTTCTAGTGTTTCGGGTTCATAGGTAGAGGCAGAATGATTAATGGAAGCAAGCGTTGGGGTTTCGGGGAAAAAGAGTTCGGCTAGTTTCCGAACAGTATGGTCTAATACGGGAATGGTCATATAGTTAAAGATCCAAATGAGGGTTCACTTGAAAAGGGTACTCCGTTTAAAGTTGTAGGTTTTGAACCTATTGACTTCCTATAAATCAGTGCCAGCATGGTGCTTTACCAATCATGACTAACGACAAAACTAAATCCGGTGGTTCCTGAAGAAAAGATTCTCATTAACTTCTAATAATTTCAGTATCTACGCTTTAGGAAGGGATGAAACAAAAAAAGGTACGGAAGTCATGTTTCCGTACCTTTTAGAAGAGAGTTTAATCGTCGAATTACTGTGCGAGGAGTTCGTAGGTTTTTCCCGCCTGCGTAGGGAAGGAGAGGACATAATACGATCCTGAACGTTCGGCTTTTGTACGCAGACCTTTGACGGACAGGGGCTGAGCCGTACGGATTTTACAAGGCTCACCCTTTAGCGATGTAACCGTAGCCGTAGTTAATTTACCGTTTTTCCATTGCATACCTAATTCAAAGCCCCCACGAGCCCGTAGCCCTTGTACTTGCCCGGCTTTCCAGGCATCGGGCAAAGCAGCCAACAAGTGAATGTCGTCCAGATGGCTTTGTACCAGCATTTCGGTCATGCCTGCCGTACCGCCAAAGTTACCATCGATTTGGAAGGGGGGGTGAGCATCGAAAAAGTTGGGGTACGTACCACCCCCGCGTTGATAGGCTGTGCCGTTTTCTCGCGTGTAATGAAGTAATTGCCGTACCAGCGAATAGGCGTGGTTCCCGTCGAGCAAGCGAGCCCAAAAGTTGATTTTCCAGGCTTTACTCCAACCCGTACCTTCATCGCCGCGTAACTCGAGGCTGCGGCGGGCGGCCTGAGCAAATTCAGGCGTACTCAGTGGTGCAATCTGCCGTCCGGGATGCAGACCAAACAAGTGCGAAACGTGCCGGTGGTGCGGATCTTCATCCTCCCAGTCCTTGTACCATTCCTGTAAATTGCCTTTATGGCCAATGTGCAGAGGTAGAAGCTTTTTCTTCTTTTCAATCAGCAGGTTACGAAACTCCGTATCCGTACCCAGTGTTTGGGATGCGTCAATCAGATTGGTAAACAAATCCCAGATGATCGACATATCCATGGTGGAGCCAACCGTTACGTAAGCCGGCTTGCCCTTGGAATCCAGAAATGAGTTTTCGGGAGACGTGGAGGGCGAGGTGATCAAATAGCCGTCCTTGTCTTCGACCAGATAGCCTAACAGAAAAGTAGCAGCTCCTTTCATAAGCGGATAGGCCGTTTCTTTCAAAAACTGGCGGTCACCCGTAAAGCGGTAATGTTCCCACAAGTGCTGCGAAAGCCAGCCAGCCGCTTCATTCCAGTTAGCCCACATCGGATCGCCATCGCCCATATCGCCCACGGCGTTGGATAAAGCCCAGATGTCCGTATTATGGTGAGCCACCCAGCCCGGAAGTTTATAATAGGTCTGAGCCGTTTGTTTACCCGTTTTCGACAAATCTTTAATGAGTTCAAACAGCGGCTGGTGCAGTTCCGAAAGATTGGTCACTTCAGCGGGCCAATAATTCATCTGCGTATTAATATTGATCGTAAAGTTCGAACTCCACGGGGCTCGCATGTGCTGATTCCAGATTCCTTGCAAATTGGCTGGCGTACCGCCGGGCCGCGAACTCGAAATGAGCAGATAGCGACCGTAATGGAAGTACAGCGTTTCCACCCCCGGATCGTACGTACCCTTGCCGTATTGCTCCAGTCGCTGATCGGAAGGTAAGGCCAGGTTAGGGTTGGTACGGGTAGAATCCGTTAGCGTAAAGGAGAATCGGTTGAAATACTTCTGATAATCAGCTGTATGCTTGCTCAATAAACGATTGTACGGCTGAGTGGCAGCTTGATTAAGGTACTGAGCGGCCAGCTTGGCTTCGTCTTTGCCGTCTTTGTCGGGGCATTTGTCGAATCCGTTGAAACTGGTAGCTGCGGATACCAGCAAGATTACTTCCGACGCGTTACGCACGTGAATGCCTGCGGTATCCGTTTGTACCTGTCCCTGCACGGGCAGAGCCTTGATGCGAAACTGGTACCGCATGCCATTGCAGCCCGCCGGATCGTCGTAGATGATGGGATTTCGGCCGGGAGCGTTGTAGTAATTCGGATCAACGTGGGCCGGAGCTTTGCCTTTCACAATCAGCTCATTCGTACCCTGCGTCTGCTTCTCGAACCGTAGCTTGCTGCTGCCTTTTACGTCAAAGTTAAGTTGACCGGACTTGCTGGCTTTCAGGCGAATGACAATCACCTGATCGGGAGCGGAGCTGAACACTTCCCGGGTATACTCGGTGCCATTTATTGTAAAACGCGTGGTAGCCAGAGCCTTGTTCAGGTCCAGATCACGCGTGTAGTTGGATGGCTGTTGTCCCTTTAAATCCTGTTGAATGAGTAAATCGCCCAGTGGCAAATACGTTTGCGTATAACGGCCCTGCATTTTCTTCAGCAGTTGTACCGCTTTGGGATACTCTTCAGCCGCCAGAGCTTCCCGTACCTGAGGCAAATACGTATAGGCATTAGGGTTTTCGTTCGGTTTGACGGGCCCTCCCGACCACAACGTGCTTTCATTAAGCTGGATGAGTTCCTGAGCGGGCCGTCCAAAAACCATTGCCCCCAGGCGGCCATTACCCACGGGAAGGGCTTCCGTCCAGACTTCGGCGGGTTGTTGGTACCAGAGTTTGAGATTTGACTGACTTAGAGCAGGAAAGAAGGGAAAGGCAAGGAGGAGCGTACTAGCCAGTTGCTTAATCATGCAAAGGTTATTTTGAATGAAGTTCAGAGAAAGGAACGTGAGTCATCTACAGACGTCCTTCTATGAACATAAGAGGGCTAGCGACTCGCTTGATACTCTAGGAAAGTAAAGTATTTTGTAAAAAATAGGCAAGAAAACCAGGAGAAGCGTACTACTTCTCCTGGGAATAATCAAATTAATTAGTACGCCCGGGCAAAAATCACGCGGCGTTTGGAAGGTTTACCAGAGAATACGCAGGCACCTTCTTCTTCGGCAGCATCCAAGGGGATGCAACGAATGGTAGCTTTGGTCGCCTCCTTGATTTGCTCTTCTGTTTCGGAGGTTTCGTCCCAGTGAGCCAGCAGAAAACCACCCGTTTCAATTTTTTCCTGAAACTCTTCCCAGGTATCCACTTTGAACGTGTTTTCTTGCTGGAATTTCAGGGCTTTTTGATAGATGTTGGTCTGAATTTCTTCCAGCAAAGCCTGAATCGTATCGGTTACGCCTTCAATAGCTACGACCTGTTTTTCTTTCGTATCCCGTCGGGCCAGCTCCGTCGTACCATTTTCCAGGTCACGGGCTCCAATCGCCATCCGTACGGGTACGCCACGCAGTTCGTACTCGGCGAATTTCCAACCGGGCTTTTCGTTCGTAGAATCATCAAATTTCACGGAAATACCTTTGGATTTCAGTTCTTTAATGATCGGTTCCAGTCGTTCGTAGATGGCATTTAACTGCTCGTCATTCCGGAAAATGGGAACGATTACGACCTGAATCGGAGCCAGTTTGGGAGGCAGTACCAAACCCTGATCATCGGAGTGAGCCATAATCAAGGCTCCCATCAGACGCGTAGATACGCCCCAGCTCGTTCCCCACACGTAATCGAGTTTATTGTCTTTGCCCAGGAATTGTACGTCAAAGGCTTTCGCGAAGTTCTGACCCAGGAAGTGGGAAGTACCCGCTTGCAGAGCTTTTCCATCCTGCATCATGGCTTCGATACAGTACGTTTCTACGGCTCCGGCGAAACGTTCGTTGGGGGTTTTTACCCCGCGGATAACGGGCAGAGCAAGCCATTCTTCGGCAAACTTGGCGTACACTTCCAGCATTTGTTCCGCTTCGGCTACCGCTTCTTCCGAGGTAGCGTGGGCGGTGTGGCCTTCCTGCCAAAGAAACTCTGCCGTACGCAGGAAAAGCCGCGTACGCATCTCCCAGCGAACCACGTTGGCCCATTGGTTGATGAGCAAAGGCAGATCGCGGTACGACTGTACCCAGTTTTTATAGGTACTCCAAATGACCGTTTCTGACGTAGGTCGAACGATGAGTTCTTCTTCCAGTTTCGCCTCAGGATCAACGATTACACCCGAACCATCCGGGGCATTTTTGAGACGGTAATGGGTAACAACTGCACACTCTTTAGCAAAGCCTTCAACGTGGCTCGCTTCTTTTGACAGGTACGACTTGGGAATGAACAACGGGAAGTACGCGTTGACGTGCCCGGTTTCCTTGAACTTATCGTCGAGAGCCCGTTGCATCTTTTCCCAAATGGAGTACCCATAGGGCTTAATGACCATACAGCCCCGTACTGCTGAGTTTTCGGCCAGATCGGCTCGTTTCACCAGATCAAGGTACCACTCGGAGTAGTCGTCAGTGCGGGAGGTAATGCCTTTGCTCATGGAATTTTTTTTAAGTGCCGCGTGTTAAATAAGAAAGGATAGTTAATTGATTTTCAACTATTAATTTCCTCGATTCTTTAACACGTAGCGCCAAATGTTAAAATTGTCGTTAATAAAAGTTAAAGTCTTTTTAGAGGATTGCAAAGATACATTTTAGCCTTAAGTTTGTAACAGTCACACTGAATACTGTCACTAACAAGGACAAATTCAACTTGAAAACGTCTACAATTATGAAAATGAGGAATGTTTCTAAATACCTGGCTGTCGCTGTATTGGCAGGTGTTTGGGGGTGTAGCCCCAAAGCTACGCAACGTTCCTACGTGTATGATGACCTCTATTCTTCTTCTTCGGATGTCCGGGCAATCGCCTACAGTAACAAGCAGAACGACGTAATTGAAGAGCAGACCAAAGGGGAAAACCTCGCGGAGAACGAATATTACAATCAATCACTGGCTGATAAATACAACAATCGCCATTACCTGGGGTCGAACTATGACAACCTGGTTACTGGTAATGGCTATAACAACTACGCCTATAACTCAGGCTATGGTAACTGGAATCCTAACGGATGGAATTCTTGGAATAGCTGGAACAACTGGGGTTACCCCATGTACGGTGGTTTCAATGGCCTGGGTGGATTTGGCCCCGGTCTTTCCATTGGTTTAGGTATTGGCAGTAGCTTCTATCGTCCCTGGAGTAACTTTGGCTACGGTGGCATGTGGGGCTGGAACGATCCCTTCTACGGGGGTATGGCTTACAATCCTTACTACTATAATTCCTGGGGATATTATCCTTCGTACTTTGGTGGATTGGGTGGTTATCCCTACTATGGTGGTTACTACGGTGGCGGCTATTATGGAGGGGGTGGAGTTGTCGTCGTGAAACCTGGTACGGGTGACAATGCAGGTTCATCCTACTCTCGTCCACGAAACACGAACTATGGCCGTTCACAGTCTGCCTACAATAATAATTTTAATCGGAGTCCCATTGTAGGAAGCTCAGCAGATTCACGCGGTGGCCGTACCAGTGCTTACAACAATTCTGCGTCGGGGAACAACAGTTACTATTCCCGTCCTCGTCGCGAAACGGCTAGCTACTCGGATTACAATTCCGGTACTAGCAACTCGTATCGTAGCGGTAACGGAACGGTAAATCGTCAGAACAATACGTATTCCCGTGGCTGGAATAATGAGAATAATACGCGTTCGAACAACTGGAATAACAATAATTCCTTTAATAACAACTCGAACATGAGTCGTAGTTACTCAGCTCCTGCCTCTTCGGGTGGAGGTAGCGTAGGTGGGGGCGGCGGAGCCCGTTCACGTGGACCACGCTAGTTTGCTTAACAAACTTTAACGCTCAAAAAACCCCGTCAATCGGCATGATTTGACGGGGTTTTCGTTATTTAAGAGCGGAATTAGCCGTTTTAATTACTGGCATTGCTTTTTGGCTTAGCCTTACACGTACTTTGATCGAGTCTCTTACTGCTGACCATGAAACGTCTTACTTATCTAGCAGCTCTGGTGTTACTTTCAGGAGCTGCCTATGCTCAGGACAATAATTACGAGTCATTGTCCCGAATGTTTTCCCAAACGAATCCACAAGGCTCTGCCCGTATGCAGGCTTTGGGCGGTAATCACTCAGCAATTGGGGCGGATGTCTCGAACATTAGTGGAAACCCGGCTGGCTTAGGGTTTTACACGCGATCGGAACTCAGCATTTCACCCCTGTTTAGCACGAGTAACAACGCCTCTCAATACATCAACAATACACAAAATGCTAGTGCTAATCAGCTGGCTATAGGTAACCTCGGCGTCGTATTCTCGAGCAAAAACCGAAACCCCGTTCGCTCGGGGGGATGGCAGGGTGGTTCTTTTGGGATCAGCTATTCCAGACAGAATATCTTTAAGAATACCATCCGTTTTGGAGATCGCAATAACGCCAGCTCCATGTCTGATTTCTTCGCAGAATACGCCAATCAGGAAGCAACCGGATCGCAGCAAGGGGTTGTTGTAGGAGACTTTAAAAACGACCTATACAATAATGGTACCGTATTTGATTTTCCTACCTCCATGTACTACTACGGCTTAGTGATTGATCCGCAGCTGGGTAGTCAGATCGGCTATCCCTACAGTGGTATCGAATTAGGTAAGGCGGCAAACCAGAATTTTTTGTCCACCAGTACGGGGTACACGAGTGGCTGGAATTTTGCCTACGGAGCTAATTACATGAATAAGTTGTATGTTGGTGTGGGCTTTTCGCTGGCCCGAATGAATTATACGAATACGAAAACCATGAATGAGGACTATGAGGATCCGGCAGGCGTGAGTGGGTTCTCGTATACGAATGATTTATCAACCAATGGCAGAGGCTTTAATTTGTCTGGTGGGTTAATCTATCGACCCAACGACCTGCTACGCATTGGCGTTTCGGTGACTAGCCCAACCTGGTTCAACATTACAGAATCGGCGGGACAAAGTTTACAAACCCGTCTGGCTCGTCCTTATGAAATAAGTCAAGGTACCTTTCCTGAATACAGCCCCGATTTACCGGATGTCCTACGGAGAAACGGATACGGACTAAATGCCATTAATGGCGTCAATTACCTTACGAGCGTACCGGGCTTATCGGTATTGCCTTTTGAGTCCAGCTATCGTTTGCGTACGCCAACCAAACTAACCGGGGGTGTTGGCTTATTCTTCGGTAAAAATGGTTTCATTTCAGCGGATGCTGAGTACGTGAATTACACGGGAATGAAATTGTCTTCGGATGATCAGAATGCTTCCCAGGACTTAAGAGATGGCTATAGTAATTCTCTAATCAGAAGTACGTATCGTAACGTAGTAAACCTGAAAGTCGGGGGCGAATATCGGATTGATAAAGTTAGTCTGCGGGCGGGGGTAAGTTATTACCAGGATCCTTACAAGCAAATTGCTCAGTTCAATTCCTTAGATCGTAGTCGCTACATTTATTCCGCGGGCGTAGGGTACAAAACCGACCGTTTTTACATCGATGCGGCTGTTACCCACGGGCAGCAGACGACGGCCTATACTCCTTACATTTTAGCGAATACGAACGATTACGCGTCGGCTAAAATTAAGAACCAGACGACCAATGCGATTTTAACGCTTGGTACTTACTTCTAAGTAGGGGAGCATGCAATAAAAAAGGACGCTGTCTCAAACAAACAGCGTCCTTTTTTATTGCATGCTCTTAGAACTAAGAAATGACCTGTAGGTGACGAAGAATTTCAAGTAGATTCTGTACATCCGTTTCGCCAGCAATGGTTACATCGGCCTGTTCATAATAGCTTCTTCGATTGGCAATTTTCTTTTCCAGCGTGTCCAGTAATTCATTCGGTTTTTCGGTGCTCAGTAGCGGGCGATCGTTCTTACGGGTATGTAAAATACGGTCAGCCAGAATTTTCGGAGGTACGTCCAGAAAGATACTAACCCCATGTTCTTTGATATAAGCCATATTATCATGGAAACAAGGTACGCCACCACCCGTCGAAACGACCAATCCGGTATCCTGGGGTAAGCTACGTAAGAGTTCACTTTCTACAGTACGGAAATACGCTTCTCCCTTCAGATTAAAAATTTCGGCAATGGTGAGCAATTCGCGGATTTCGATCCGCTTGTCCATGTCCACAAATTCGTAACCAATTTCTCGAGCCAGCGTTCGCCCCAGTGTGCTTTTCCCGGACGAAGGCATGCCGAGTAGAAAAATGTTCTTCATATACGTTTTTTAACGAGGGAGGAGGATTTAAAAAAATAATCGGATTTAGTAACGGGTGGGTTCAGTAAAGCCCAATGGCTGAAAGTTCCGTCAGGCTCCTGATCAGTTCACTCACTGGCTCCTGATGAAATGATCAATGAATAGGAACGATCCATTGTCCAGAGCGAAAGCCGTATGAATGTGGAATTCTGTAGATACTGATAGCCTGCCCGGCAGCAGCTGTCCACCGCTCTGGCAAAAGAGCAACGTTAGGGAGTTACTTTTTCAAGAATGGTTTCTTTGGAAGGAACGCTCGCATAACTCCACTTACCCCGCACGGTACCCTTCGAGAGCAGCCACAAGCCGGGGTTACTCCGAACAATGGTTTTAAGAACTTTAAAATCAGCAAAATAATAGGGTACGGCTAATTGATGTTCGTGGCGGAATCGATTAAAGTCTTCCTCGGTCGAAGAAGTCAGAATGGCGGGTTGAATGCCCGTGCCTTCCAGACTTTTCAGTAACGTTTTAATTTCATCCAGTGTACCTAGATGGGCTTTGTTGACATCCTGAATGATCAGAAACAAGTGATTCCCCTGAAAAGAAGCCTGCGTGTAGTCCGTATCGCCATTCCATAAACGGTAATCGGTAATGCGGGGGCCTGCATCTGGATTCAATGGGCCAATCATTTCCTTAAACACGTAGGTTGTATCACTGGGGTATTCGTCAAACTCACTTTCCTTTCCATCTTTTTCCATGCGGTACTTGAAACGGAAGGGCTCGCGGTTCTTCATGTTGTTGGGAATATTTTCGCCTACGGCATACGCCAGTCCATCGTAGGGAGGCAGATAGCGAACGGCGTACCAACCCAGTCCGATGCAGAACAAGACGGCAAGCAGCATAATCCCCGTTGTACGGGTATCGCGAAATACCGCACGTTGCCACAACACCACCAGAAGCAGTACCAGCAGGACGATATCTTTCCAGAAGGAAGTCCAGGGCTGCAGTTTGATCATTTCCCCGAAACAGCCGCAGTCGGTTACTTTATTGAAATAGGCGGAATAAAAGGTCAGGAAGGCGAAGAAGGTACACAGCAGTACCAGAAACCAGGCCGTACGCCGAAGCTTCCACTGGACCAGCAGGGCTACTCCCGCAAGAATTTCCAGGGAACAAAGTACAATGGAAAAGAATAGGGCATACGGTACTAAGGCTTCCCAGAAGCCCGCCATGAACGAAAAATCATGAGCAAAGACTTCAAAGTATTCCTCTAGCTTGATCTGGGTACCAACGGGATCATTAAGCTTAATTAAACCTGAAAAGATGAAAATGATCCCAACCACAATTCGGCTCAGGTGAGCAAGTAATTTCATAAGCAAATACAGACAAAAGAAGGAAGTGATTGGATCAGCCGGCGGAACTTGTCCGTATAGACAAAGGTAAAAGGCTAATCGAAGAGTATAAAGGGTTTTTAAGGATGTTTCGGGAAATTAAGTAATAATACTCAGTCTTTGAAAAATAGTAGAAAATAATCCCCACATTGAGGTTTTTTTGAAAAAACCTTTGAAAGTATTCCCCAAGTTGATAAACATTTCGGGAATGGAGTATCCCTTTTGTGTAATAAGTAGCTATAGGCCGCGGTTGATGTAAAAAGTATCTATGAAGCTAAAAAAAGTACTAAAAATTACGCTGCTATCCATTGGTGGGCTATTGATCACGATCATAGCCTTTTTATTGGTATTGGGCCTAACCGATTGGGGACAAACATTCGTAACGCGGCAAGTCAATCGATACTTGGCTACCAAACTGAAAACGCCTTTTGCCATTGGCCGAATCAGCTACCAGATTCCCGATTGGATTCAGCTTGAAGATGTGTATTTCCAAACGCCCAAAGGCGATACGTTACTCAGTGGTAAACGGATGCGGGTAGATTTGGATATGCTGGGACTGATTCAGGGACGCATCGCTTTAAATACGATTGAACTGGACAAGATCCGGTTAAATGTAACCCGTACCTTACCCGATACAGCGTTCAACTTTAATTTTCTAATCAATTCGTTTGCTTCGGGCAAACCCGCCGATCCAGCGGATACCACTTCGGCTCCACTTCAACTGAGCCTTTCGGAAGTCGGACTCAATGACGTACGCATTCACTACGTAGATGATATTGCCGGAGCCGATGTACGGCTGGTAGTGGATACCCTACGCGGAAAATTCGATGAAATAAATCCGGCCGAATCCCGGTATCACGTAGCGGAGATTAAATCCAGTGGCCTAACGGCGTACGCTCGCCTGTACCCAGGCATCGACATTCCCAATAAAGTAAACGATGCGGCGACGGTACCCGGCGATACGATGGATTTACGCATGGGCGACTGGCAACTCAGTCGCACCAACTGGGACGTAAACGTCGAAACGGCTCAATTCCGTACCAAAGGCAAAGTAGGCCAGTTGAATCTGGCTGGCGATCAATTGTATTTAGAAGGGCAGCAGGCTCTGATTCGGTCGCTGGAGCTGATGAATTCCGAAATCACGGCTACCTTGGGCAAATCGGCACCCAAGCCGGAAGCTCCGCCCGCTCCCAATAATAAAGAAAAACCGCAAGACCCCAACGCTGGCTGGAAAGCTTCATTGGGGCGAGTTCGTTTTGCAAACAATCATATCAAATTTGATAACGAAAACGCTCCACGCCAGGCCCGGGGACTGGATTATGGGCACATGGATATTCAGGGCTTTACGCTAGCCGGTGAAAACCTGGTGTATCAGCCCAACCTGATCAAGGCTCAGTTGCGGGGTGGTAGTTTCAAAGAAAAAAGTGGCCTGAATCTGCAACGCTTTGCAGCGGATGTCTTTTACAGTCCGCAACAAATTGGACTGACCAATTTCATTTTACAGACACCGGGTACCTTACTCAAAGATCGGCTCGTGATCAAGTTTGATTCGCTGGGACAATTGACACGGGCGGCCGAAGCCAAACGGGTACTGGTGGATGTAAATATGGTGGAAAACAAAGTTTCGTTTGCCGATGTACTGACCATTATGCCTACGCTGGCGAACACGCCGCCCCTGAAAGGAAACGAGCGGGCGGTAGTCAGTGCGACCATTCAGGCGAAGGGTACGCTGGCGAATCTGAACTTGCCCCGGGTGGAGTTTTCTGTACTCTCAGCTACCCGTATTAAAGCTCGTGGACGGGTTTCGTACCCGACTGATCCGGCTAAAATGGGTCTGGATATTGTGCTGGAAAACGCAACGACTAGTTCGGCGGATGTAAAAAAACTGGCTCCTAAAGGCTCAATACCTGATTCCATCAGTATTCCTTCCCAACTGAAGCTAACGGGTCAGGCCAAGGGACGTTTAAATGATATTGACCTGGATATTGCCCTCAATACTTCCTACGGAAACGTAACCTTTGACGGAGCATTGAAAAACTTCGTGACGGGTAAAAATCAAGTATACGCCGGAAAAGCGACGCTGGATCGCCTTGACCTCGGTAAGTGGTTGGGACAACCCAAACAGTACGGAGCAATAACGGCTACGGCTACGGTAGACGGACGTGGGATCGATCCGAAAACGATGGCTACTGCGTTCGATCTTAACGTTCCGGAAGCTACGTACAACGGGTACACCTATCGGCAATTCGCCGCGAAAGGCAGTCTGAAGCAGGGTCTGCTGGATGTACAGGGTGGCATCAACGACCCTAATGCTCGATTGAATCTGAATGTTAATGCCGATATGAAGGAAGAGTACCCGAGTGTGAAGGGTACCCTGGCGGTTCAGCAACTGGATTTGTATGCTTTGAAACTCTACGCGGAGCCTTTCCAGGTACAGGGCAACGTACAGATGGACTTTGCCTCGACAAATCCCGAAAAACTGATTGGTACACTTCGAACGGAAAATCTCAACCTGCAACTCAAAGGCCAGAACTATCCCGTTGATTCGCTGTATCTGACGGCCAATGCCGAGGGTACCAGCAAAACCATCATGGCCCGTACGCCCTTTGTCGATCTGGACTTGGGCGGAAACTTCCAGTATGCTGATTTGGCCGCCGCCGCCATGACGGAAGTAAACAAATACGTAACTCTACCCGATACAACGATCAAAGCACCCAAATCAGCGACGGACTTTACGTTGCGAATGCGGGTACGCCAACATCCGCTATTACTGGCGTTTGTACCGGGACTGTCTCGACTGGAGCCCGTGAAAATTGAGGCTACTCTCGATAGTAAACGGGCAGATTCGACGCTTAACGTTTCCGTAACCGCCGGTACCATTGAATACGATACCACGGTGGTCTCGGGAGCGAATCTAAAACTTAGTGGGAATGGGCGGCAACTGGTACTGGACGGGCAGGTAGGTGAAGTACGGACGCAGTCCATGCACTTATATCCCACGAGTATTTCAGCTTCGGCAGCCGACAATCAGGTACGCTTTAAAGTCATCAATAAAGATTCGGTGAATGCCGATCGTTTCGGAATTGCGGGCCGGGTAGCGATTCAGCAGAACGCCTATGAGTTACACCTGGATCGACAGGCGTTGTTGACCAACTATCGGTACTGGACTTCCGACACGACGGGCTATATCCGATACAGTAAAGAAGGAGTACTGGCTGAGAAATTCGTGTTGGAAACCAATAATCAGTCGCTGGCGATCAACAGTACCGAACCACGTCCGAATGCTCCTTTGCACATACAGCTTAAAAACCTGATTCTGTCCGATCTGGCAACATTGGCCAATCAGGATAGTACGCTGGTAGGAGGTACCCTGAATGGCGATGTAGTGGTGAAAGACTACCTGGGTACGGACAGGAAACTCAGCTTTACTGGCGACTTAAAAATCGACAGTCTGGACGTGATGCAAAAGGCTTTGGGAACCTTGGAGGCCCGTTTTGCCAATCAGGATGACAATCGGATTGGGGTCGAGGCCAACCTGAAGGGAGCGACCAACGACTTGCACGTAGGCGGTTTTTACAATCCGTCCTCGACCGATAAAGCTCTCGATCTAAAGGTAGAGCTGCGGCGACTGGATACCCGAACGATTGAAGCCTTTAGTTTTGGACAACTACGGCAAGCCAAAGGACAATTACAGGGGGAAATGACCGTGAAAGGAGCCGTTGCTAAACCTCGCCTGAACGGACAGATTAGCTTCCAGGACGTTGGATTCAATTTGGCCTTCGTAAATGCTTCCTATCAGATTGACGATGAGACGATTGTGTTCGACGACGAAACTATTCGCCTCAACAAATTTGATTTAAAAGACAGTCTGGGGCGTATGCTGACTACGGATGGAACGGTGAACATCGCCAATCTGCCCGATGTGAAGTACAACTTGCAGGTAACGGCCAATCAGTTCAGTGTACTGAATGCTTCCCGCCGCGATAATGATTTAGTATACGGAAACGCCACGCTGACGGCTGACCTCCGCATCCGCGGTACGGGTGGCAGCCCTTCCGTCGTAGGTAATTTAAAAATTGATGATGGCAGTGATGTAACGATGATCGTTCCCGATTCGGGTCCCTCGGCTGAAGATTCCGAAGGAATTATCACCTTCATCCAGCCCAACGATACGACTGCTCTGGCCCGTTACTTAATACGGCCCAAACGTGATACGCTCAATACTAAGGTTCGCTTCGATCAATTAGCCAATTCCAGCATTTCGCTGAACCTGGAAGTGACAGAGGCCTCTGAGTTTAGCGTGGTAGTGGATGAGCAAAGTGGAGATAACCTACGCGTGAAAGGAAACGCCCGCTTGAATGTAACCATGGATGAATCGGGTACGCTGGGCATTTTTGGTCGCTATGACGTAACCGAAGGAGCTTATTCTTTGACTTATCAGGTGCTTAAACGGAATTTCAACATTCAGAAGGGAAGTAGCATTGTTTTCGCGGGCGATCCTTTAAAAGCGGACCTCGACATTACGGCCTTGTACCGGGTGAATGCACGGGCTTCTGAACTGGTAGAAAATGAGATCGATAAAAATGAGGAGAAAGGTGAAGAATCAAGCACTTCATCTAAACTGCAAAGTCGTAATGCGTATGCTAACAAATTGCCATTTGATGTTGCTTTGAAAATGCAAGGCAATCTGGCAGCCCCAGAATTAAGCTTCGATATTGACCTAGTTGAAAATGCATTGGGTATTGATGCTCAGATTCGGGAAGCCGTAGAAGGCAAACTAACTCAATTCCGTCAAGACGAATCTGAGATTAACAAGCAGGTTTTTGCCTTGCTGGTATTGGGTAACTTCCTGCCACAGAATTCATTTGATTTTTTCTCGGGCAGCGGGGGAGGCTTCAATGCTGAAAGCTTGGCTCGTAGTAGTGTTAGTAAAATTCTATCACAACAGCTCGATAGACTGGCTTCTAATGTAATCAAAGGAGTAGACCTTAACATTGGTCTTAACTCTTCAAGCGATTATGCGAATAATAATGACAATGCCGCTGCTGGTTCTACTGCCACTAAAACGGACTTAAACGTGGGCTTGTCGAAAAGTTTCTTTAATGGTCGTTTGTCGGTGAGTGTTGGTAAAAACTTCGTATTAGAAGACAATACGGGAATTCAGAGGAATAATGCTCAGGTCTTTGACAACCTTTCGATTAATTATAATATTACCCGTGATGGCCGGTACATGGTTCGAGCGTATCGGGTCAACGAATTGGAAAATGTCATTGAAGGCTACGTGATTGAAACCGGTATCGGGTTTGTCATCAACCTGGATTACAACACATTCCGACAAATATTCGGCAAGAAAAAAATTGAATAACAGATTCGAACCACTTTAACCATATCATCCCTTGAAGTATTCGGTTTACAAAAGTCTCTTTGCACTGGTCATTACTACTCTGGTTGTGAGTTGTAATGTGAAAAAGTATATACCCGAAAAAGAACGATTATATAGTGGCACTGAGATTGAAATGTTGCCTTTTGAAGGGGTCAGTAAAAAAGATCGCAAAGCCTTACAGGGGGAGCTGGCTGGTTTAGCCCGGCCCAAACCCAATAGCCAGATCTTTGGTTTTCCGTATCGTGTATGGTTATACTACGTCATTGGAGAGCCTAAAAAAGACTCCAGCTTTAGAGCAAGCTTGCGTCGAAAATTAGGACAAGAGCCTGTATTTGCCAATTCTCGATCCGTCGTTACGAACGCCAACATTTGGAAAGCCTTTCTGCAAAATGAAGGATATTTTCACTCCGAAGTAGCAGGAAAACTGGAAGAAAAGGGGTACAAAGCAAAAGGAATTTATCAGGTACGAGTCCATCGCCGCTATACGCTTGACTCCGTACGCTTCGTTACCGATACCGCTCTGGTGGGAAAAGATTTTAAGCTGACTCAGGAGAAGACTTTATTAAAACCTCCGGTACCGTATCGGTTAGATAATCTAAAGCTAGAACGTGAGCGAATCACGCAGGAGATGAAGCGAAAAGGGTACTATTACTTTAACCCAGATTACGTTGCTATTCTCGGTGATACCAACACGAATAACTACAAAGCCAAGCTTTATCTAGCTCTGAAACCAGAAATGCCCGAAGCAGCGGCTCGACAGTATTATATTCGAAATGTTTATATATATCCTAATTATACACTTAATAATGCGGTACAGGATACCAATCGGCGGGAAGCTTTTCGTACCACTGCAGGTTTTCAGGTAGTAGATTCTTCCCGAACCTACGATGAACGCCTATTTCATAGCGTTATTGGTTTCAAACCAGGACGTCGGTACAATAGCCGCGTTCAGGATATTACGCTATCCCGACTCATTAACTTAGGAACCTTTAAATTTGTGCGTAACCGTTTTGCCCCTGATACCCAAGGTGATTCAACGGTTTTGGATGTTCACTACTATCTGACGCCTTATCCTAAAAAGTCGCTGCGAGCTGAAATTGCAGGTACTTCCAAATCCAATAGTTTAGCTGGTTCCCAATTGACGCTAAGTTGGCGAAACCGCAACTTTTTCAAACGGGCTGAATTATTGACCATCAATGCCACGGGTGGGATAGAGGCTCAGTTAGGGGCTGGGGGCCAAGGGGTGTCGAACTTCAGTTACGGGCTGAATGCTACCCTTACGTTCCCCCGACTAGTTAGTCCCATTGCCATCGATTACGACCGGCGACAAGTACTGCCTAAAACTAACCTTACCTTAGGATATCAGGCGATTGTACGGCGTCAGTTTTACCGCCTGAATTCATTTACGGGATCCTTTGGTTACGCGTTCCGGGGAAGTAGCAAGGTAGAACATACGCTTATTCCCTTGAGTCTGACCTATGTATACGTTCCGACCAATAGTTTGGGTGATTTGTATTACGAAGCTATCACTGATCCAGCATTAGCCAGTCAATACATCGCTATTGTACAAAATCAGCAGCTTATTCCTAGCAGCTTGTATACGCTGCATTTCAACTCCTCACCGCAGAGTCAATCTCGGTATTCGCAACAGTTGATTTTTAATTTTGAACCGGCGGGTAATGCAGCGGGGTTACTTTTTAAAGACGGGAATGGAGATGGACAAAAGAAAGTATTCGACGTAGCTTTTTCTCAATATGTCCGGGCAGATGTTGATACCCGACACTATTTGCGTCTTACACCATCAACTACCTGGGCTTCTCGGGTATTTGCTGGAGCGGGTCTTCCCTACGGAAACTCGTCAAGCCTGCCTTTTGTCAAACAGTATTTTGTGGGGGGAAGTAATAGTATTCGTGCTTTCCGTCCGCGGGGTATTGGACCAGGTCGATATCTGCGACCCGCTGGTCGGACTATTCTGCTGCAAGATGGGGGTGGTGATATTAAAATGGAAGCGAATACGGAGCTGCGAACCAAATTCAACAAGTTTCTGCAAGGAGCCTTATTTGTTGATGCCGGGAACGTTTGGATGTATAAAGATCCCACATTGTACGGAGAAACCGCCGTGTTCTCGAAAGACTTCCTCAAAGAAGTAGCCATTGGGGCCGGGATTGGCTTACGCCTGGACGTAACTTATTTCGTACTACGCTTTGATTTGGCTACGCCGTTACGAAATCCCGCCCTGGCCGAAAATGAACGCTGGGTATTTGATAAAATTAATTTTCGGGATCGTGACTGGCGGAAAGACAACCTGATTTTAAATATTGCCGTTGGTTATCCCTTCTAAGTTTTTAAAACGTCCCGAAGTAATTCGGGACGTTTTTTTATAAAGGCATCACCATCGCTACACCATAGGCTGATCCGGAATAGTAGGGCATCAGGGCCATGTTTTTCTGCCGAAATAGCTTCCGTAAGATCTTGCGTTGAACCCAGGGATACACGCGATACACGCCTTCCGTTGCCGCCATACTCAGCCCCGCACTGAATAGGACATCCGCGAGCCAATGTTCGTTATTCATCACGCGTAACGATGCCACGCCCATAGCTACGCCGTAACCACCAATGCTGTACCAAATACTTCGTTCGCCGTATTCTTTGGCCAGAACGGCCGCCCCCGTAAAGGCAAACGTCGTGTGGCCGGAAGGGAAGGAAAGATTGTCTTCTCCATTTGGGCGAGGGTAACGCACCAGATGTTTGATACCCTGCGTAACACTCTGAGCAACTCCCTGGGATAGGACCATGAGAATCAACTGATCCTTCAGGGCGTGTTTTCCCTTTACGCCTAAAGCTCCTAAACCCAGTGGCACCAGCGTGGGAACGTACTGCAGGTAATCGTCAACGGGTGTATGAAAATTGGGGAATGCCGAGCGGACCTCTCGCCGTACTTCCCGACTGATGGCTCCCTGCGTCACCAGTCCGGCCGTCATCAGCGTCACCGGAACTACAAACGATTTCCAGACAGGTTTTGTACGAGCGGTAGAGTCAAGTTGAGCATAGACGCCCGTGTGTAAACCCAGGTACAGGCAAATCAAGAGTAGCAAACGCAGCATACAGCGGGGGTCGGTTAAGGGAAATCCGTTTACTGCTCGGCTTGAGCCTGAGACATCAGAATGAGGCAGAAAACCGAGTAATTAATCATATCCCGGTAGTTGGCATCCACGCCTTCGGAGACGAGCGTTTGTCCGCCTAAGTCTTCAATCTGCTTGGTACGCAGCAATTTCATCAGAATAATATCGGTCATGGAAGCCACCCGCATCATTCGCCAGGCTTCACCGTAATCGTGGTTTTTATCGATCAACAGGTGAATGGTTTCGTTCACTTCCTGATCGTACAGGGCCGAAAGTTCGTCCGTCGGAATCTCCATGCGGGGATCATCCGCCAGACGAAGCTGAATGAGAGCCATGAGACAGTAGTTGATGATGCCGATGAATTCAGGCATAATGCCTTCGCCTACCCGCGAAACGCCCGTTTCCTGCAATTGACGGATTCGCTGGGCTTTGATATAAATCTGATCCGTCAGACTCGGCAGCCGCAGAATACGCCAGGCCGTACCGTAGTCGCGGTTTTTCTTCAAAAAAAGGTCTTTACACGTAGCGACAACGTGCCGATATTCTACTTCCGTCTGAGTCATGAGCATACACAAATAAAACAATAAACAACAAAGGTGCAGGGCACTTAGCGTTTTCGCAACAAATGATACAGGTTGTTTCCGAAGATCAATGCCAACAAAGTAACGGCCAGCCAGTAGGCCCAGCCCCAGTGGATGGTAAAGAGGCGGATAAATTGCAGATCTTCTTTATTGAGAGGATTCAGATCGGCTGAGGCGGTATCAAGAATGGTATCGAAATCGGATAGGTGGTAATGAAGAAATCCTAAAGCAGTCAAACCAAGTCCTGAAAGCAATAAGCTACCCAGCGGAGCCATGCGTTTGGGAGCCCAGGAAACGCCCAGCCCTAAGACACAGCAGAGGATGACCACGGCGGCGGCGGGCTGCATCGGAATACGGCGGGATTGCGTCAGGGCCGCGTTTCCGTTCTGACCAAACTCTTCAATATCGGCATTGCTCAGACCTTCCGTCCACTTGGGAATGACGGGATCTGGTTTTCCTCCTTTCACCAGCGTCCAGCCCGAAATAGTAGCCACGGGTTCATCGTTGCAACTGATGGTCATAAAATTGAAAAAGAAACAGAGCAGTACGAGAAGAAATCCACTGGAACTGAAAAGCTTTAGTACGGATTGGGATGAAAACATACAAATGGAGGAGGAAATTGAAAAACAAAGTTCGCGATCCGGAGGGCCTATAGTCAATAGAAACGTTCTTTGTATCGTTTTAATTTCATCTCATTTATTCATAATTACCCACCGGAAGTTCCGGAACTTTACCTTGCTATGCAAGCAACTACTTTTTGGCGTGCCTGGCCCCGGTCGTACCAGAGGCTATTTTATGTAAGTCTTTTTGTATTCATCGCCGGATTGCTCGGCTGGGTTTTCTTCGCCTTTCAGGGCGTTGATTCGGTTATTCACTGGGACGTATTGAGCGAATTGGGCGAGATGCCCTTTGTTTTCGATCAGTTTCAGGCCGGAGGCTCGTCCTTTCAGATTCCGGCCACGGCCTACGCCCTGACCGAACAGTTTGTGGCTTCGCCCATGTCGGTATTGCATCCCGTAAACGACTGGATTTGCCTAGCTTTAGCCCTGCTGGGCTGTATACTGGCTTTGGCCGCCAGTACGGCTTTGCCACGGTTGTGGTATTTCGGAGCTACCACGGTGTTGATTATACTCCTGAGTACCCTGCAACTGGATGCCGTGTGGGGCCGGACGGATCGTCTGGTTACCATTCTGGTCGTAGCACCCTTAGTGGGACTGAGTTTCTATTTTCAGGCCTTTCGTACCTACGCCAGTCTAAGCGTACGCGTAGTAGCCTTTATCGTGCTGGTTGCTCTTATACTGACTCTGTTCTGCACGGTAGGAAAAGCCACGCCGGCTGATCTACTGGCCTTTAGCTACCCCGCCGGGATGGTACTGGTGGTGGCGTTTTCGTTCTGGGTGTCCTTCGAAATTATGATTGGGCTGGTCTGGTTAGCGACGAGTCAGGTGGGTCGGAATAGCCTGCCTAACTTTGCTTTTCTTACCCTTTTTTACCTGGGGAACCTGCTCCTGACGCAGCTGCACAACACAAAAATGATCGACTGGAATCTGTTGTATGTGAATCCATTCGTAGTCTTTGGGATTTCAGCGATTCTGGGGATCTGGGGACAAAAGAAACGCGATGATCAGGAGGCCGCTTCCTGGCCCTATGCTCCGCAGGGATCGCTGCTGTACCTGGGGTTAGCGGCCGTCAGTTTCTCCGTACTCGCGTACGTAAACAGTACCGCCAATGATCCAGCCATTGAAGCCCTAGAGGACGCGATCAGCTATACGCACCTAACGGGCGGTGGTTTGTTCTTCTTTTACGCATTTTTTAATTTCGGAACGCTCATGCGGGATGGAAAAGCGGTATACCGGGTGTTGTTCAAACCGGCGTATTTCAACCGTTTTCACGTCCGTGGATTATCCGTTATTCTGACCATTCTTCTGTTATACAACAACAGTTTTTTCCCCATTCAGCAGGCCGTAGCGGGTTATTACAACACCCAGGGCGATTTGGCGACGGCCCGGCAGGATTATCGTATGGCCGAAACCTTCTACCAGCAGGGGGTAACCTTCGAATTCCAGAATCATAAATCCAATTACGGACTGGCTTCACTGGCCTGGATACAGGGTGATTTTGCGTCAGCGGCTCGGTTTTTCCGGCAAGCCTTGGCCAAGCAGCCCTCACCCTATGCCTACGCGGGTCTGACGCGGAGTTTGATGAACGAAGATTTGGCTTTTGACGCCTTTTTTACGGCTCGTGAAGCTCAGCAACGTTTCCCCAACAACGGCGAACTCCTGTCGAATCTGGCGTACCTACACGCTAAAGCCAATGGATTGGATTCGGCTCGTTACTACTACGAAAAAGCGATTGATTTAACCAACCAGTCGGGCGTGCCCACCACGAACCTGATGGCTCTGTACTTGCGAAAAGGAGACTGGAAAGCCGCTGAATCGTTGGCGGAGCAACGGGCTTCGGCGTATGTGCCGGTGCAGGTCAACCAGTCGGCTCTAGCCTTGATTACGGGAAAAACGACGGAGCCATCACTTTCCGTAAGCCGTGATTCGGTATTAACCCTGGCCGAATTCGCTCTACTTTCCAATGCGTCGCTGGCTCAGCTTAAAGCTGGGAAAACACCCTTCGTAACGGAAGCTGCTCTGCAAACCTTCATTCAGAAAGAAGACAATGCCTCGTATGCGGACGATTTGCAGTATTTGAGTGCCCTGCTGGCGTATTACCACGGCAATAAATTGCAGGGGCTTGACTTACTTTCCGCCCGGGCCATGGCCGATACGGCGGCCAGCGGCGATCGTTGGCGAAAACCACTGGCGGCATTCTTGAACCGGGAAATTTCGCTGGAACAGGAAGCCCCCAAAAGCTGGACGGGTGACGGTTCGGGAGAGTTGTTGCGTAGTCCGCTAAATGTAAAAGTATTGCAGCGGTTTACGGCTGAAGCAAACCGTCGGAATCAGCCCCAGCAGGCGTATAATGCATTGTTCAATGCTCTGCGTTACCGGGAAGATTCGCCCGAGATTTTACAGCTTTACATTATCCAGTGCTTGGATATGGGATTGACTAACTATGCGGCCGATAAGCTACGTGTTCTTCAGGAAAACAATCCTGCGGCTTACGGACAGTTCTTACCTACGTATCAACAAAAGCTGGCTTTGATAGAGAAACGGCGAAATGACTTTCAGTAAGTAAACGATGGCTTACGTCTCCCACGAGTAAAGCTATTCGTGTGGAAGTAGGATGATGGCTTCAAGGTAAATAGCCCCGTGTGACAAGCGGGGCTTATTTTTTAATTTCAAGGCCCAATTCTACCCGAGTATTAGTCGGTGTCAAACATTATTTTGCCCTTTCAGTACCGTTTGTTTTATAACTAGGCCTGGTACACGTATTTTACAGAAAATTAACCGTTGTTTATTCCCTTGACTAGGAAATCCGGTATTACTCCGCCACGTAAAAACCGATGTAAATGATCATAAGTAGGATTACCAGTGGATTAGGGAATCAGCTGTTTCAGTACGCTGTAGCCCGGCACCTGGCTTTGAAAAACCGAGCCCGCCTGTACCTGGATTTGAGCTATTTCATCCAGGAATACGCTACGGATACGCCTCGTAAGTTTAAGCTCAATCATTTTTCGGTTCCGCTCCACTTACTGCAGGATTCTCCCTTGCTGTACGTCTCAAAAGCAACGAAGCTATTACCGAATCGGAGCTTGCCCCCGCTGTTTCGTTTTTTGAAAGAGCCTCATTTCCATTTTGATCCTACGACACTACAGACTCGGGCGGCTTGCATTACGCTCGATGGTTTCTGGCAATCCGAACGCTATTTTGCGGAAAGTGCAGCGATCATTCGTCAGGATTTAACGCTCCAGACAATACCGAGTCCGGAATTTGAAGGATACGAAGAGCAGATCAAAGCCGCGGCGGTTCCGATTTCTGTACACGTCCGCCGGGGCGATTACGTACACCACCCAGAGTTCAGTCAAACCTTTGGATTTCTAGGACTAGAGTATTACCAGCGGGCGTTGGCTCAATTGCATCAGCAGGTAGCCAATCCCCAATTTTACGTCTTCAGTGATGAACCCGACTGGGTACACGAGAATCTTGATTTACCCGAAACTTCTGTTTTTGTACGAAATACTGGTCCGAATGCCGACGTGGCCGACTTGGTACTGATGAGTCGCTGCCAGCATCACATCATTGCCAATAGTTCGTTCAGTTGGTGGGGAGCCTGGTTGAATCCAAATCCGGCCAAACAGGTCATTGCTCCAGCCCGCTGGTATAAAAACCAACCTACTTGGGATACGAAAGACCTGGTACCATCCACTTGGATAAAGGTATAAATAGCGGATACTCCGCGGAGGTATCGGCAACTGTTACGTATCCAAATTAATCGCTTCAAGAATTCGTATGTCTACCATATTTATTGATCATCAGAAATTTACTACGCAAAAATACGGAGGCATCAGTCGGTACTTTGCTACCATTCTGGAGGGTATCCGGCATACGGCTGATATGCAGTATCAACTCGGTGTTTTGCACACGAAGAATCATTACCTGCATGAGGAGCCGTTACGATTGAAAGGTCCGCTGTATGACCGTTTGCTAAGTAAAAAGCCCAATTACGATTATCAGCTGAACCAATACTACTGCAAGCAATTACTAAAGAAAAACGCGTTTGACGTTTTTCATCCTACTTACTATGATCCGTATTTTTTACCTTATTTGAAGAAGCCGTTGGTCGTTACCATTCACGACATGACCTACGAGCGGATGCCGGAATATTTCTGGGCACGCGATCCGTTGACGCAACAGAAGCGGCTGAATATCGAGCGAGCCGATGCCATTATTGCGATTTCTGAAACTACGAAAAAAGACTTACTGGATTTGTTTCCCGTTGATCCGGCTAAAGTACAGGTCATTTACCACGGGATGGAAGTAGATACGCCACTTCAAGTACAAGCCCTACCGAACCTGCCGGAGTCGTACGTACTGTTTGTGGGAGATCGGAGTGGCTACAAAAATTTCTATCTGTTTTTCAATGCATTCAAAGAGATAGCTTCGCGTATGCCGGACCTGCATTTGATTCTTACGGGTGGCGGTCCGATTCAGGTAGCCGAACGCGAGTTGATCCAACGATTAGGCTTAAGTAACCGCGTACGACATATAAATGCCACTGATCAAGAATTGAATTTTTTGTACCAGAATTCGCAGTTATTTGTGTATCCATCGCTTTACGAAGGCTTCGGATTACCAATTCTGGAAGCATTTAAAGCCGGTTGTCCCTTGCTACTTAGCGATACCGAATGTTTTCGTGAAGTAGCCGCTGACGCTGCCGTATACTTTAAAGCGAACGATCGTGATGATCTGATTCATGCCTTGGAAACGACGCTGATGGATACCAAACTGAAAAAACAGCTTATAGCCCGGGGAACAGAACGACTGAAACGTTTTCAACTGCGGGATTGCATTGATCAGACGCTGGCCATGTACCGATCGCTGGCGTGAGCCCGAATATCTCCCATGAATATCATCGAAACCAAACAGATCCGCAAACGCTACGTAATGGGCACCGAAGTGGTAGAGGCCCTCAAAGAAATTACGATTGCCATTGAAAAAGGCGAATACGTAGCATTTATGGGACCGTCGGGTTCGGGCAAGAGTACGCTCATGAACATTGTGGGCTGTCTGGATACACCGACTTCGGGTTCGTATATTCTAAATGGGCAGGATGTGAGCCGCATGGGTGAAAATGAATTGGCTGAAATCCGTAATAAAGAAATTGGCTTTGTTTTTCAGACATTTAACCTACTGCCCCGTCAAACAGCCCTTGAAAATGTGGCTTTACCGCTGATTTATGCGGGATACTCCAAAGCGGATCGCATCGAAAAAGCTATGTTGACGCTGAAGGGCGTAGGGCTGGAAAACCGGGCTCATCACCGTCCAAACGAACTTTCGGGGGGGCAGCGACAACGCGTAGCGGTGGCTCGGGCATTGGTCAATGACCCTTCGATTCTACTCGCCGATGAACCTACCGGAAACCTGGATACGAAGACCAGTTACGAAATCATGGATCTGTTCGATCAGTTGTATTCCAAAGGCAATACCATTGTTATGGTAACCCACGAAGAAGACATCGCTCAATATTCGCACCGTATTATCCGGCTTCGCGATGGCGTTATTGAAAGCGACTTGATTAATCCAGAGGTACGTAAGCCCAAATTATAATAAATGAGTAACGTTGATTTCTACTTTTGAATCCCGTAAACGTCTGAATGATGAAAAACTGGTTACGTTCCGAAGAAGTCATTCAATTTCTGATTTCCATTCTGGTCTTTAGTCAGATGGATTTTGCCTGGTGGGTGTTTCCGGGGGTATTATTAGTACCGGATCTTTCCATGTTGGGGTACGCAGTTTCGACCAGAATAGGAGCTTTTACCTACAACCTAGGTCACCACAAAGGATTGGCTCTGGCCATACTGACATTAGGCTGGTACGGCCAGCAGCCGAATGTGGAACTGGCGGGTTTAATACTCTTTGCTCACTCCTGTATGGATCGGATGTTGGGCTACGGATTAAAGTATACGGATGATTTCAAGCATACGCATCTGGGCTGGTTGCCCGGTGGGGCTAAGCCTGATCACGCCAACAGGGACTCAGCGAAGCAAGAACTTCGGTCAGACGAGTAAAATCACTGGGTTTGGTAAGAAAATCCATCGCTCCTAAGGCCAGTACTTTTTCTTTTTCACGAATACTATTCGAAGTCGTCAGGACAATGACAGGAATAGTGCCCCATTGCGGATTTGTTTTGAGTACCTCAAGGGTTTCAAAACCGTTCATGCGGGGCATGTTTAAATCCAGGAAGATAAGATTGGGAAACTGGGGTCCGGGCAAGTGTTGTAAATGACGGATAAGCTCTTCGCCATTCGTAAAAAAGTTGATTTCACAATCGGCATTCTCACTCAGACCCTGTTCGGCAAAAAACCGGTCGTCTTCGTCGTCATCAACCAGGTATACACGCTGTCTCATCTAGCTCGGGGTATTGGATTTTATGCCCTAAACTGTACTAAAAGAGAGAAAGTTCGGAGTGAAAATCCGCGAGTACGACCTAGCGAAACTCGCGGATTTTCTATATCATTAGTTAACGCTAACGAGTTCAATTTCAAATACCAGGTCCTGACCAGCCAGGGGGTGGTTGGCGTCTACAGAAATTTTATCTTCTGATACACTTGTTACCGTTACGGGTACAACCTGGCCTTCGCCATCGGCGTGCATGTTGAGTTGCATACCTACTTCAAAAGGAATATCCTTCGGCAGATCACTGCGATTAAATTCGAAAACCAGATTTTCATCCGAGGGGCCGTATGCTTCGGCTACTGGAATGTGGACGGTTTTCTTTTCGCCCACTTGCATACCTGTAATACCTGAATCAAAACCGGCGATAACCATTCCGCTACCCAGCGTGAATTCCAGCGGTTCCCGTCCAGCGGATGAATCAAAAACGACTCAACTGGTTAACTTTCCTGTGTAATGAACGCGAACATTGTCGCCCGATTTAGCTTGCATGATAGACAAGTTTTTTAACGATGAAAATAATAAAACCTGAAATGGACCCTGTAGTAGGCATTTCAGGCTACGTATAGGAGCTATAACAATCCTAAAAAAGATAGACCACTCCACGTGGGGTGGAAAACCGCAGCAAAGGTAGCCTAAATTTTCATTCCGGCCTTTTCTGTGTACTTTTGAAGCTTGTAAGAGTGCTCTATACAACCCGTTATGAAAGGTATTTATTGCTGGTGTAGCTTGCTTGTGCTTTGGCTTGGATTGATTTCCTGCCGCCTGGAATTGGACCCGGCTCTGGATGTAACCACCATACAAATCAAGATAGAGCTTGAACCGGCTCTTAAAAATGCGGGACTTTCACCCATCGGTACGGAAGTGGTACTGGAAGACCGTAGTGGTAAAGGTCCGTGGCGGGCTATCGCCAATGCCGAAGGAATCGTACGTTTTGAGGAGATGGTGGGAGGTACCTACCAGGTAAAGGCCCGCCGTCTGATTCAGATAGATGAATACCGGGCTCATACCGGAATTCCCGTGGATGAAGACGTGATTCTAATGGATTCACTGGTCAATCAAAGCTTTAGTCTGGCCGCCCCCCAACAGGCTACCATAACGTTGCGGGTGAAGCCTGCGGGCGGCTGGCTGATTAAGCAGGTGTATTACGCGGGTTCGGATACGCTTAACGGCGTTGGTATCCGCGATCAGTTTATAGAACTATACAACAATTCCAATGCCGACCTATATGCGGACAGTTTGTACATTGGATTTCTAAGCGGAGTTCAGTCGAAAACCATACCCGCCGAGTACCTGGTAACAGCTACGGGCCAATACGACTGGAGTAAATCCCTAAACATTCCTGATCCTTCGAAAGCCACAACAAATACTGCCTACAGCTACGCTCATACCGTGGTGATGATTCCGGGTACGGGCAGTCAGTACCGCGTGCGACCGGGCGAGAGTATCGTCATCGCTCAGAATGCCCAGAATCATAAAATAGGGTACACCACGACGGACGGCAAGAAACTGGTAACAAAAAGACCAGAAATGACGGTTGATTTAAGTACCGCTGACTTTGAAGTAGTACTAGGCCGGAAAACGACGGACGTCGATAATATAGCCGTACCTAACCTGCGAGTGGTCTACTGTGCCAATCTGGCCTGGGAAATGAACCCGGGCGGAACCGACGCGATTGTACTGTTTCGAACCAAGGCCAACGTGATGCAATGGCCCAAAGTACCCACGCCGAATGTACGTATCGTAACTAGTAGTACGCCACTTCAGGTACAGATTCCGAATCAGTACATACTCGATGGGCTGGATTTGCAACCTAGTAAGACGCTCATGTATCCCAAAAAGTTACCAGCATCGGTCGATGCGGGCAGTCAGTACGTGCCGAAAGGGGCGTATTCTTCCCAGTCACTCATTCGCCGAACCAGCAAATCGATTGGCTTGCGTCGGGTGCTCATGGACTCGCAAAACTCTACGAGTGACTTTGGCTACTTTGAGGTAGCTCAGCCCCGTGGCTTTCAATAAAGTGATGCCGCGAGCGAGCCTTTTGGCGTACGCTCAAAGTCGGGTAGGGGTATGGCCGCCAATAACTCTTCTTCCAGGACAATCGCCCAGGTTTGAAGGTAGAGCATAACATCTTCCCGAACATTGTGCCGCATTTGATTCCGGCGTTCCAGCGGAATTCGGTTCTTGACTTTCGGATCCGAAAGTCGTTCCAAATGTTGTAAATCGGTAGTCGTAAGCCCGTGTTGTAAGAGATCCGCAATGAGCAAATCCATGGGTAAACCGCTCGTCGGACAATACTCTTCTATTTGTTCCCGCCAGTCACCACGGCCCTGCAATGCATACGCGTGAATATCGGCTTTCGTAAGTTGCGTTAGTTCCTGAGCCAGATTGCCGCAGTTGCAGGCTCCCATGTGGCCCCACATGTAGGGTTTGCCGCTGTTCAGATTCCGAACCGTTCTTCGCAGGGCTTC
>NZ_JBMDWJ010000244.1:0-19483 GCF_048595215.1 Siphonobacter sp. | reverse complement strand
CATATTTTACTCTAAGCGAATTTTATCAACGGCCTGCCCTGCGGGAACCATCGGAAATACGTTTTCCTCCTTCTCGCAAATCACTACCAGCAAATAAGGTCCATCGTGAATCAGCATCGTATCCAGTGATTCGCTCAGGGCTGACCGGTCGCGGCAAGTATGGCCTTCAATGTGGAAACCTTTCGCGATGGTTACGAAATCCGGGTTTTTGATATCTACGAAGCTGTAGCGATTGTCAAAGAACAACTGCTGCCACTGGCGTACCATGCCCAGGAAGTTGTTGTTGAGAATGACGATTTTGATGTTCAGGTTTTCCTGCCAGATCGTAGCCAGCTCCTGAAGCGTCATCTGGAATCCACCATCCCCGATAAAGGCTACGACCTGACGATCGGGAGCTCCGCGTTTGGCTCCAATGGCCGCCGGCAGGGCAAAGCCCATGGTACCTGCACCACCGGAAGTTACCACCGAATTATGTTTTTTGAAGCGGTAGTACCGATTGGCAATCATCTGGTGTTGTCCTACGTCGGTCACGACGACGGCTTCCCCTTTGGTTTTTTCCGAGATCAGGTGTACGACTTCACCCATCTTGATTTCGTTGCCTTCGTGGAAAAGTGTAGCCCGCGTGATTTTCTCGTCTTCAACGGCATCGTACTTGCGGAATTCGTCCCGCCATTCGGGGTGGGTACGTTCTTCTACCAGGGGCAAAAGGGCTTTCAAAGCTTCTTTAGCATCCCCCACGACCGGAGCCGTTGCCTTGACGTTTTTATCAATTTCAGCCGGATCGATTTCGATGTGAACGACCTTGGCCTGCGTAGCGTACTTACTTAAATCACCCGTTACCCGGTCGTCGAAACGCATCCCGATGGCAATCAGCAGGTCACACTGGTTGGTCAGAACGTTCGGACCGTAATTGCCGTGCATACCCAGCCAGCCTACGTAATTGGGATGGTCCGCATCAAGGGCCGACATGCCTAATAACGTTGCGGCTACCGGAATACCCGTCTTTTCGGTAAAGGCTTTCAGTTCTGCTTCAGCCTTAGCCAGCGTAATGCCGTGACCGGCCAGGATGTATGGTTTTTTAGCCCGGTTGATCAATTCGGCTGCCGCCTTTAACTGATCGTCCTTGGGTACCATCCGGGGCTTATAACTTACCATCGTTTCGCACTTGTGGTACGAAAAGGGTCGGGTCATCAGCTCCATCTGAGCCGTCCGGGTAAAGTCCAGCACGACGGGTCCGGGGCGACCCGTTTGTGCGATATAGAAGGCCTTGGCAATCATTTCCGGCACTTCATCGGCACTGGTAATCTGATAATTCCACTTCGTAATGGGCATCGTCATCCCGATTACGTCCGCTTCCTGGAAAGCATCCGTTCCCAGCAGCTTATTATATACCTGACCAATGATACACACCATCGGCGTTGAATCGAGCAGAGCATCACAGATGGGTGTCATCAGGTTGGTCGCTCCGGGGCCGGAGGTTACCAGACAAACACCCGCCCGATTTTGCATACGGGCGTAACCCTGTGCGGCGTGACCGGCTCCCTGTTCGTGGCGAACCAAGATATGATGAAGGACGTCCCGGTAATCGAATAGGGCGTCATAGGTAGGCATGATTGCTCCACCGGGATACCCGAAAATGGTATCCACTCCTTCGGCCAGTAACGCCAGCATCAGGGCATGTGAGCCCGTTACGGTACGTTGAGAGGCTTCTTCCAAAACTTCGGCAACAGTTTGCTTCTGGTGTGCCATAGGATTCTTCCTTTGTGTTAACGATGCCTCGTTAACCAGTTGATTGTTAACTACTCCAAGTTCAGTACTATCTATTTTACAAATCCGTTACGCAGCCCAAGCTAGCCGACGAAACGTTTTTAATATACTTCCGCAGTACACCCTGTTTGAACGGATTTTCCGGAGCGGCCCAAGCGGCTTTACGAGCGGCCATTTCTTCATCGGAAATATGTACCTGCAAAACGTTATTCACGGCATCAATGGTAATCAGATCGCCGTCTTGTACCAGGGCAATCGGGCCACCGTCAAACGCTTCGGGGGTTACGTGTCCAACGACGAATCCGTGCGTACCGCCCGAGAAACGGCCATCCGTAATCATGGCAATGGAGTTCCCCAGACCGGCTCCGATTACCGCCGAGGTCGGCTTCAGCATTTCCGGCATACCTGGTCCACCTTTAGGACCTTCGTAACGGATCACGACAACCATTCCGGGTTTCACTTCACCGTTGGCTAAAGCAGCCATGAGCGTTTCTTCCTTATCGCATACTTTTGCAATACCTTCGAACCGCTCGCCTTCCTTACCTGTAATCTTGGCAACGGCACCCGTGGGTGCCAGATTTCCGTACAGAATCTGTAAGTGACCCGTAGCTTTGATGGGGTTTTCAATCGGGAAAATGATTTTCTGCGATTCGAATTCCAGGTCAGGTTCTCCGGCTAGATTTTCAGCGATGGTTTTGCCCGTAATGGTCATACAGTCCCCGTGCAGTAATCCTACACTTAACAGGTATTTCATCACGGCTGGTACACCACCAATCGCTAACATATCTTCCATGAAGTACTTTCCGGAAGGTTTCAGATCCGCCAGCAAAGGCGTCCGATCACTGATGTCCTGAATGTCTTTCAGCGTAAATTCTACACCCGCTGCGTGGCCAATCGCCAAATAGTGCAGGACCGCATTCGTCGATCCACCCAGGGCCATCACCAACGTCAGAGCGTTTTCAAGTGATTTACGAGTGATGATATCGCGGGGTTTCAAATCCAGTTCGAGCAGTTTCTTCATCGCAGCTCCTACGGCCAGACATTCCGCCTGTTTGCCTTCGTGCGTAGCGGGGTACGTACTGGAATTCGGTAAGCTCAAACCCAACGCTTCAATGCTGGAAGCCATCGTGTTGGCCGTATACATCCCGCCGCAAGCTCCGGCTCCGGGAATGGCATTCTGGATAACCCCTTTGTAATCTTCGTCGGCGATGGTACCCGCGAATTTTTTACCTAAAGCTTCAAAGGCCGAAATGATGTCGAGTTTCTGTCCTTTCCACTGGCCCGTCCGAATGGTACCACCGTATACCATGATCCCGGGACGATTCAGGCGAGCCATGGCCATGATGGCTCCGGGCATGTTTTTATCGCATCCGACGACCGTAATCACGCCGTCGTACCATTGTCCGGCCACTACGTCTTCAATCGAATCGGCGATGATATCACGGCTGGGCAGGGAGTAACTCATGCCATCGTTTCCGTTCGTCATCCCATCGGATACGCCAATCGTATTAAAAATCAGTCCGACCAGACCATTCGCCTGCACGCCTTTTTTCACGTGAACGGCGAGTCCGTTCAGGTGCATATTGCAGGTATTTCCTTCGTAACCCGTGCTGGCAATGCCAATCTGGGCTTTCGACATATCTTCTTCGGTGAGGCCCACGCCGTATAACATGGCCTGAGCCGCCGGATTGGTCACTTCTTGAGTAAGCGTACGTGAGTACTTATTCAATGGGGTACTTTCGGTGGTCATAGGAGCTCGTTGTTAAGCGAACGACTCGGAAAAGTGAAGCGAAGAAGGTCCATCAGGGCCAGACTCTTCCGTTTGCATTCTTACAGTATAGTGATAAACAAAATTGCACTAATCAAATAAATCTTGCCTTATTCTAAGACACTGATGGTTTGATAACAAAAAGACCTTTCTCGGGATGTGAGAAAGGTCTTTCGTGGTGAATATCAACCTATCTCACACCGGTTGTCGGATGAGCACGAGAAGAATAATCACAGAAATATTTAAAATGAACCGAGCCATCAGGAATTGAATTTTGCCGTTTTTACCGGCGGCATATCGCAAAGGTAAAGGCTTCCATTTTTGAATTCCAAAAAAAATTTTGCCTTTTTTCATACCTGCCGCATTCTATTGCCATATTATTAAAAAGCACTTCATGATTTTGTAAAATTTGCATCACATTGCCATAATAACCAAACGTTAGTTTCGCAGCCACTACTCCTTGCATTTAATCCATTGCTGCGATGTCACGTACCTCTACTTTTTCGCTAAAACCATTTGGCCTCGCTCTAGGTTCATTGGCTCTACTCAGTTCCTGTACGGATCATGAATTGCCCGGCGGCACTTCGTATCCCTCCCAAGCAACCGTCTCAACTCCGAAGGTCTTGGCTACGTTTACCAACGACTTTACTAAAAATCTGCCGATTACGGCTTATAACGGTGGTTTTGGCTCGGCGATGGCCGTTGATCCCAGTGATCCCCAAATTTTTTATCTGCTGACCGACCGTGGTCCCAATACGGATGGGGTTGGTTCGGATGCCAAGGTTTTCCCGGTACCAGCCTTCGCTCCGCAAATTGGAAAATTCCGTTTAGAAGGGAGCGAATTGAAACTCATCGAAACGATTGAACTCAAGGATGCTACGGGCAAAAAGTTGACGGGATTACCCAACCCCGCCGGATTGGGCAACGCGGGTGAACTGGCTCAGGATATGAACCTTCAACTCATATCGCCCGCTACGGATCCCAACGGACTTGATTCAGAAGGTCTCGTCGCTATGGCCGATGGTTCATTCTGGGTGTCGGATGAATACGGTCCGCACATCGTTCATTTCGATCGTACTGGTCGTACCCTGCGTCGCTTGAATCCATTCAATACGGGGGCGGACGCTCTGCCTAAAGTACTCGCTAAACGCTGGCCCAATCGCGGAATGGAAGGGCTGACGATTACCCCGGATGGCAAAACGCTGGTGGGTATCATGCAAAACACCCTTCGTAACCCCAACAAGGCTACGGCTGATAATTCTACGGTACTACGGATTCTGACGTATCAGATTGGAACGGGTGTGACGCAGCAGTTCATTTACCTCATGGATAAGCCTAATCCCTTCCGGGTTAGTGAAATTACGGCCATTACCAATACGACTTTTCTGGTACTGGAACGCAATGATGACGCCCTGGGCGGGGGTAGTACACCGGTAAAAAATATTTTCAAAATTGACATTACCGGAGCTACGGACGTTTCCGATTCTGAAAATAAGGCCTCTGGAAAATTGTTTGGTGGCAAAACGCTGGAAGAATTGGCCCTTGCCGAATGGCCGAACTACGGCATTAAATCCGTGAAGAAGGAATTTGTCGTAGATGTTATACAGGCCATCCCGAACTATCCCCACGATAAAGTAGAGGGTCTGGTGGTATTAAGCCCTACGCTGATTGCCGTTGCCAATGACGACGACTTCGGTTTAGCGACCGAAGGATCCTCGGCGAATCGGAAGATGATTCAGAAAATTCTCCCTTCTGTGAATAAAGTTGATTTTAATGCCGTCTATTTCATTTCTTTGCCGAAAGCTTTAAAGTAAGCATCATCTTTCTACCTTCAATCCGGGGCCTCCTCCTTGTGGGGAGGCTCTTCTATGTCCAGGCGGAAAATACGAGTACCCAGGTTACGATCACATCCCGTAAAAAATGCAGGGCCCGGCTCAGGTGATTGGTTACCGACTGGGCCTGAATGCCCATAATCAGGCCAATTTCTTCGTTTGACAAGTTATCGTAAAACGCCAGCATCACGGCTTCCCGTTGCCGTTCGGGCAAACGATCAATACCCTGCCGTAACCGCTGTACGCGATCCTGTCGACTCTCTTCTTCCAGAATATCCGATTCAACGGAAGGCATAAACAGTTCCGCGGGCCAGATTTCCTGCCAATCAATACTGTCGTCGGAACGTTTGCGGGTTTTGGACAAAGCATTACGTAATACCCGAAACAGATAGAATTTAATCGTCTGCAAGTCGGCCAAGTGTTCCCGCCGCTGCCAGATTTCAACGAATACATCCTGAATGGTATCCCGTACCAGGTCGTAATCCGAAGTCAGCCGTTTCCCGTACGAAAACAAGGCTGGAGCGTAGCGTCGATAGATGGCTTCGTAGGCCTGGGCATCCCCCCGACGAAAGGCATTCCAAAGTTCAAAATCAGACGTACAGGTGGTATGCATAGACTTAGGTTTTTAAAAAGTGGTGTTTGGCAGGGCGTGTGATCGCCTACCAAACACCGAACGATTCCACGTTTAACTCCAGTCCCGATCCCAGGAATCCGGCGTGTCCCACTGCGTAGTCGGAGCAAACCACTGTTCCCCTTTTTTCAGAAACTTCTTGGCAAATTCTTCGTTGAATTCCACGCCTAAGCCCGGCTTGTCGGGTACTTTCACAAAGCCATTGGCAAAGGGTTTATCAATGCCCGTTACCAAATCTTCCCAACCGGCAATGTCCACGCCGTGGTGCTCCAGAGCAATGAAATTCTGGGTAGCCGCCGCACAATGAACATTGGCCATCATGCAAATGGGTGTCCCGGCAAAGTGCATGGCCATGGGAACACCGTGTTCTTCGGCGTAATCACCGATTTTTTTCGTTTCCAGAATACCGCCCGACGAAGCCAGATCCGGGTGAATCATGTCTACCGCCTTAGCGTTGATCAGCTTGATGAATTCTTCTTTGGCGTAAATATCTTCGCCCGTCAGCGTAGGGGTTTCGATGGCTTCGGTAATCTGCCGCCACTGGTCGTGGTAAAACCAGGGAACCAGGTCTTCCAACCAGGCCAGCTGATATTTCTCCACCGCTTTCCCAATCCGGATCGCCGTATTGACATCGAAATGGCCAAAGTGATCCGCCGAAATTGGGATGTCGTAACCCACTACACTTCGTACTTTTTCTACGTAATCGGCGATATACTGAATCCCTTTTTCTGTCACCTGTACACGGGTAAAGGGGTGTTTCGTTAGGCCGTAACTACCTACGCGTCCGATCTTGCTATTGCCGTACTGGTTGCGAATATCCCAAAGACCCGCTCCAATGAGCATGTCCGGTTTATCGGCCAGCAGACCGATACCAAAATCCATTTTTAACCAGGTATATCCTTTATCGAGTCGCGTTTCCTTGAGTTTCTTTCCGAACGCTTTCGGATCATCGACTTCGGGTGTATCGGCGTACAGGCGGATTTCATCGCGGTACTTCCCGCCTAACAGTTGGTATACAGGGACATTATAGGCTTTACCGGCCAGATCCCACAAGGCCATCTCTACGCCGCATACGCCCCCGGCAGCCCGACCGTGATTGCCAAAGGGACGAATCATCTTGAAAAGCTGCTCAACGTTACAGGGGTTTTTACCCAGTAAGCGGCTTTTAAGCATTAACGCGTACTTCGGACTGGCTCCATCGCGTACTTCGCCCCAGCCCACAATTCCCTGATTCGTTTCGATGCGAATCACGGGGCTGGTAAAAGGGACGCCCTGCAAATGAGCAATGCGGAGATCCGTAATTTTCAGTTCGGATGGTTTGGAAGCCCGCCCTACCCGTTGCGTGACGTATTCGAGTTCCTGCTCGGTCTTTCCATCAAAACGCATTCCTAACGCAAGGCCGCCTAAAGCGGCTTTCCGCATGAAATTTCGGCGATCCGAGCCGGGCTGGCTTTCGGGCGGAGGTACAGCCGCCTGGGTCGGCAGCTTGAAGCGGTCGATAAACTTTTTCATTGTATTATATAGAGTTTAGAGGTAATTTTTCGGCGAAAAGTTACGCACAATACGGAGTATCCAAGAATAAATTGTCTTTTTTTTGCACTACGACTTAATGAATGTCTGGCAAAAGCGTCATTAGGCGTAACTTTTCTACCTCTAAACATATCTATGAAAAAAGTTTTCACCTTCGCTCTGATCCTGAGCGGACTAAGCCTATTGCTTGCCTTAGGCTTATTTCTAACGGGGTCCGGCTCGCACACGGCTCTGCCCGTGATTGGGGGGCTGTTTCTATTAGCCATCGGCGTTCGACGCTCCCCGACGACCACCAGTCTGACCTATACGGTACTGATTCTGACGGCCGTATCGGTGGCGATGTATCAACCGCAGTGGTTTATCCGCTGGGGAAACTTTGAACTCAAACGGCTTATCATCCCGCTCCTGCAAATCATCATGTTTGGGATGGGTTCGCAGTCGAGTCTGGAAGATTTTGCCGGCATTGCCAAAAATCCGAAAGGAGTACTCGTGGGCATTACGAGCCATTACCTGATTATGCCCAGTATTGGATTTTTGCTGGCCGTGACCTTTCCCCTACCACCAGAAATTGCTACGGGTATTATTCTGGTGGGTTGCTCGCCGAGTGGGCTGGCTTCCAATGTGATGGCTTACATTGCCCGGGCTAACGTACCCTTGTCGGTAACCGTTACGGCTTTTTCTACGCTGCTATCGCCCTTGCTGACGCCCGCGTTGCTCCAGCTTCTGGCGGGGGCCTTTTTACCCGTTGATTTCTGGAAAATGGTCATGGAGATTTTTAACATTACCATTCTACCGATTGTGGCGGGTTTGCTCTTTAACGCCCTAGCCTATCCGGGCCAATCCCGCCGGAGTATCGCGATTCAGATTGCGGTGTATTTCGGCATCATTCTGCTCAAAAATGCCATTGCATTAGTCGAAGGCTCGACGGATTTCGCCGAAACGGTCGGCTGGAATGCGTTCTGGTTTATTGGCATGCCCCTGCTCGGTGGCTGGTTCTTTCAACGCTGGGCCGGCGGTCGCCGGGAAATTATGGATTCGATTTTATCCACGCTTTCCATGGTGGGGATTACTACCATTATCGTCGTGATTACGGCGGCGGGTCAGCAGAGTTTATTGCAGGTAGGATTGGTACTGGTACTGGCTTGCTTTCTGCACAATACGCTGGGTTATTTTCTGGGTTACTGGTGTTGCCGACTTGTAGGTTTAAATGAACAGTCGAGCCGTTCCGTAGCCTTTGAAGTGGGCATGCAGAATGCGGGGATGGCTTCGGGTCTGGCTTTACAAATGGGACAGCTGGCCACTACGGGTCTGGCTCCGGCCGTATTCGGTCCGCTGATGAACACGACGGGTTCCATGCTGGCCAACTGGTGGCGGAGTAAACCACCAAAATCCGAAGAAGTACCCGCTGAGCCCGTATCTTCTTAGTTCCAAGCATTTTTAGTTTCTTTTTATACCTCTAAACTCTATCCAAGTATGCGTTTTTCGTTCATAGTAGCGGCTTCTCTGTTGCTGGCGGCCCAGTGGCGTGCCTCAGCCCAGCACATCAATGCTCCCAAAGAGCTGATTCAAACCTATACATCGCAGTACAAGGGCGAACGCTTCCCGGACGGGCGACCCAAGGTATCCGACGATCTAGTCAAGCGACTCAAGGATATTTCGTTGGAAGAAGCCTGGGGTGTGCTTCGTAATGAAGGCTATACGAATCAGTTTGAGGCGGGCTGGATGCGGATTAGTCCGGGAAAAGTACTCGCTGGTCGGGTACTCACGGCTCAGTACATGCCCTCACGGCCCGATATGGAAAACCCGGTCAAGGAAAAAGGCAAAGCCGAAAACCGCAAAGGAGCCCCTAACTCCTGGCCCATTGATCAGCTGACGGAAAATGACGTATACGTAGCCGACGGCTTCGGCAAACTCGTGGACGGTACGTTGATTGGCGACAATCTTGGTAATTCCATTTACGCCAAATCCAAAACCGGTGTCGTCTTTGATGGCAGCGTTCGCGATCTGGAAGGCCTCGAAGAAATTGAAGGCTTTACGGGTTTCGTTCGGGGCTTTGATCCTTCGTTTATCAAAGACATGCTGATGACGGGTATTAACTATCCCATTCGTATTGGCCGGGCGACGGTATTGCCCGGCGATCTGGTACTGGGAAAAACGGAAGGAGTCATTTTCATTCCCGCTCACCTGGCTGAAAAGGTGATTACCTCTTCAGAATGGATTGCTCTGACGGATGACTTTGGCCATCAGATGCTTCGCGAAGGCAAGTACACCCCCGGCGAAATCGATATGAAATGGTCGCCTGCCATTGTACAAACCTTCCGTGACTGGCTCAAGGCTCACCCCGAAAAAGTAAAGATGTCGGCAGCACAGCTGGAAGAGCGAATTAAGAAGCTGTAGATTGATTGATTGTAGTTAATCGTCAAAAGGACGTAGGCTCTTGTCAGGCAGGAGGCTATGTCCTTTTGACGTTTTAACATTGCCCGCATTGCATACGGGGCTATTTACATTGAACCCCTCCGGGGTTAGCTATTATGAATGGGCAGGGGTACTGGTGCAAGTTTCCAAACGTATATCCCTAGAAAACAAACCATCAACCCACCACTAATTCTTATCCAGAATTGCCATGGTAAGCCGACTTATACAAACTAGCTGTTGATTTTCGTTAGTAATACGGATCTCCCAGACGTGGGTTGATTTCCCCAGATGGATGGGCGTAGCCCGTCCGTATACATACCCTTCCTTCACCCCTCTTACGTGATTGGCATTGATGTCCAGTCCGACCGCTATTTTTCCTTCACCGATACAAGTATAGGCCGCTACGCTACCCAGCGTTTCGGCTAATAGTACGGACGCTCCCCCGTGCAACAGCCCAAAAGGTTGTCGCGTTCGGGCGTCCACAGGCATCCGAGCCTCTAGGTAATCCTCACCAATCTGCGTGAATTCAATGCCGAGGTGACTAGCGGCCGAACCCTGATTAAGTTCATTTAAACGTTCAGGCGTAATATCCGTATGAATGATCATTTACGTATATGTTAATACATGCGTGTTTAAAGTCCTGTTTTGGATTTGCAGCGTCTTAGCCGGTAAAATACGGGTCTTTGGTAAAATAACTACCATTTTATTGATACAAGCATGACAGACTCGCTCAGGAATCCGTACTTTTGCGGAAATTTTACGCGAGCCATGACTCTGATCTCAAGTGTTTTAGCGAAAGTTTGATTTCCACATACTTAAAACAGTGGGCCCATGCTCACCCCCCAACACACTTTGAAAATCATTTATCTGGTTCGGCACGGTGAAACCGAATACAATCGATTAGGAATCGTACAGGGATCGGGCGTTGATTCGGACCTGAACGAAATGGGCCAAGCTCAGGCTCAGGCCTTTTATGAAGCGTATAAACAGATCCCCTTCGATCGGATTTATACCTCAGCTCTGAAACGTACCGTGCAATCGGTTCAGGGTTTTATTGATGCAGGCATTCCTTACGAACAACATGCGGGCCTGAATGAGTTTGGCTGGGGTGCCATGGAAGGTAAAACGCCGCACTATACCGAAGATGAGTATTATCGCAGTATGATTTATAACTGGCGAATCGGTAATGTGGATGTTCCAGCCATTGGTGGGGATAGCCCGCTGAGCGTACTGCAACGGCAGGTTCCCGTCATTGACCACGTGCTCAGTCGACCCGAGGAAGAAGTCGTACTGATTTGTATGCATGGTCGGGCGATTCGGATTCTATTGACGTATCTGTTCAAGGAACCCCTTTCGGAAATGGATCATTGGGAACACTCGAATTTGTGTCTCTATAAAATCCGTTACGACTACGACACCAATCACTTCACGCTTGAAATCGGTAACGATACCCGCCACCTGGCCGGTCTGGCGAAAGAACCTGAAGTGAGTAATTCTTAATGCGTTTTGGTTTTGGGGTAGCGTTCGAGCAGGTTTTTCTAGCGAACGCCAAGCTCAAAACCCTAAACACCAGATGCTCTTCCCATGGTATACGATATTACGCTTATTGGCGGTGGCATTGTAGGGCTGGCTACGGCTCTGCAAATCAAACGGCAGCGTCCGCAACTGAAGGTGTTACTGCTGGAAAAAGAACGGCGGGTCGCCATGCACCAGACGGGTCATAATTCCGGCGTGATTCACTCCGGCCTGTACTATAAACCGGGCAGCTTAAAGGCGATCAATTGCATTCGAGGTTACGACATGCTACTCGATTTTGCCCGAAAAGAAGGGATTCCCTACGATTTGTGCGGCAAGATTGTGGTAGCCACCAAGAACGAACAAATTCCCCTGCTTGAAAATCTGTACCAACGTGGCCAGCAAAACGGACTCACGCAAAACCGTCGGATTAGCCTCGGCGAAATGCGGGAAATTGAGCCGTACGTAGCGGGTGTTGATGCCTTGTTTGTACCCTATACGGGGATCATCGACTATACGGCCGTCGCTGAAAAATACGCTGAAAAGTTACAGGCTCTCGATGGTCTGCTGCACCTGGGCGAACAGGTGATTGGCATTACCAAGGGTCAGTCGCTGAGCATCGTCAAGACGACGCGGGGGACGTACGAAACCAAGCTGGTTATCAATTGTGCGGGTTTGTATTCGGACAAAGTGGCTCAGCTTTCCCAGGATCAGCCCGTCAATGTACGCATTACGCCTTTCCGCGGCGAGTACTACGAACTCCGGCCCGAACGCCAGCACCTGGTACGCAACCTGATTTATCCGGTACCCGACCCTAACTTTCCGTTCCTGGGCGTACACTTTACCCGCATGATTGGCGGAGGTGTGGAAGCAGGACCGAATGCCGTACTGGCTTTCCGTCGTGAAGGGTACAAGAAACTGGACATTAATTTTAAAGAACTCTGGGAAACCTTTGCCTGGCCGGGCTTTCAGAAAGTAGCCGCTAAATACTGGCAAACGGGTCTGGGCGAAATGTACCGGAGCTTTTCCAAAGCGGCTTTCACCAAAGCCCTGCAGGAATTGATTCCCGATATTGAGGAGCATGATCTGATTCCGGGCGGAGCGGGTGTACGGGCACAAGCCTGTGATCGAACCGGGGGTTTGCTGGATGATTTTGCCATTCTGGAGGATGAAAAAGTCATCAACGTACTTAATGCTCCTTCACCAGCCGCTACCTCTTCCCTTTCCATCGGTCTGACGGTATCGGAAATGGCTCTCAAACGTTTTTAAGTGATTGTTTTTTTATTGCCTGAAGAGCCGCTCCCCGTTGAGCGGCTTTTTCTATATAAAGCTTTTTTTACTTTAAAAATACGAAAACCTAATAATCTTATAATCAATACTTTATAAAGAATAAACTCGTAAAAATTAAATTTTTTAAACTTTTTTTCATACGAGGTGAGTTAAAATCATCCCTTGCTTCCTCTTGGTGTTAAATCAATTCAAGATGAACTACCAGGATTTCAAACGTGAGGATTTTGTAGCAGACTCCTACTTCCGAAAGTGGGTGCAAAATCCCGATGCGGCCACCCGGCAATTCTGGTACGAATTCCTGACCGATTACCCCGAACAAACCGAAACCATCCGCCAAGCCGCTGAGCTAGTACTGGATTTAGCCGAACTATCCAAGGAAAAAGTCCCAGAACCGAACACCGCTGAACAAGAACAAGCTTGGTTAGAAATTACCCGACGCACGCATCCTTCGTACGTACGAACGCTACCCCTGTACCGACAACGCTGGACCTGGGCTACGGCTGCCTGCTTAGCTTTTCTGCTCAGTTGGGGCTTTTGGTACAGCTACCGCAGCTCCAGTCAGCCCTACCAGAGCTTACGTTCAACCTCGGAAGTTCCCCTGAAGGAATGGGTCAATACAACCGATCATGCCCAGACCCTTACCTTACAGGATGGCAGTTCAATTATCCTCAACCCGGGCAGTCGGTTAAGTTATCCGGTCCAATTCGCAGCGGATAAGCGAGAGGTTTATCTTTCGGGAGAAGCCTTATTTGAGGTAGCTAAAAATCCGAAACAGCCCTTTTTTGTATACGCGAACGAATTGATCGCGAAAGTATTAGGCACCAGTTTTAAAGTACGGGCTTTCCCTAAAGATCAGCAGGTAATCGTGACCGTACGCACGGGACGGGTGTCAGTATTTGCTCAATCAGATGCTCACGTCAAAGAAAAAGCCAGCTCCCGCGAGCTCGAAGGACTTGTACTGAGTCCCAATCAGCAAATCACGTATTCCCGACGGGAAGTCCGTATGACGAAATCGCTGGTAACCGAACCGGTCGTTTTATCCCACTCCAAGCCCAATATTCCACCATTTACCTTTCGTAATACATCCGTAAAAACGGTGTTCGACGCCGTAGAAAAAGCTTATGGGGTACAGGTAGTATTTGATGAAGAAACGCTCCAGAACTGCCAACTGACGGCGGATCTGACCGATGAACCCCTGTTTCGCAAGCTTGAAATCATCTGTAAAAGTATCGAGGCCCAGTACCAAGTCCTCGACGCCCAGATTGTTATAACGGGCCACGGCTGTCCAGCCAACCCTTAGCTCTGAAATTACTCTGATTTATAGTCCATTAGCTTAACCTCTAAATCGCTTACGCTAGGTAAGCACCCTGAACAAGTACCGGTCTACTCCCCTTCCCTTGTACGGGGAAGGGGATTGGGCCACTCTTCGCATCAGCTCTGAACTACTTCCCTGAAAGTCAGCCTTTTAATTTATAGTACGAACAAAACCTAAAGTACGCGTAAGTACCTTTTTTCGATGGCCCATCCCCGGCAAAGCGGATGCCGGGAAAGGATTGCCTTCCTTTTACTTCTAACTTCTATCATTTATGAACAAACCATTATTTTTTCGCGGCGTAGGCTGGTCTTTGATGAGCTTGCTTATCATTCCTCTACTGCTGAGCTGGGTTTTACCGGGTCGAGCCTTGGCGTACCCCAGACAGGAAGTACTCGATCGACGCGTTACCTTACGGGTCGAGCACGATGATTTCAGTACCGTATTGAACCAATTAGAAAAAACAGCGGACATCAAGTTTTCGTATAGTCCGCAGCTCATTGGAACGAAACGAAAAGTCAGCCTTTCCGTGGTCGATGAAAAACTCACCGTTGTTCTAGACCGCCTACTCCAACCCTTGCGATTGAGTTACGAGGTGGTTGGAAATCAGATTATTCTCAAACGAAGAACCATCAGCGAAACCTCCCTTCCCGAAGCCAGTCTGGTACCCGTACCGCAGGTAACCATTACGGGTAAAGTGAGTGATGAAAATGGCCAACCCATTCCGGGTGCCAACGTTCGGCTGAAGGATAATCCTTCCATTGGTACGACTACCAATGCGGAAGGTCAGTATTCACTCAATATTCCCGATAATACGACGGGTGTTTTGGTCTTTAGCTCCGTAGGCTATATGGGCAGCGAGGTACCGCTGGCCAATCAGAGTGTGATCAATATTACACTCAAAGCCGGCACAACCGCCCTTTCGGAAGTAGTGGTAACGGCCCTGGGTATCAAGCGGGAAGCCAAGAAACTGGGTTACTCCACCTCAACGGTGAATACCGAACAGATCACGACCAACCGTACGGTTAACCTCGGTAATAGTTTACAGGGAAAAGTAGCGGGCGTGAACGTTACGGCTCCGGCGGGCGGACCGGGCGGTACTTCAAAAATCCGGATTCGGGGCCAGTCTTCATTTAAAGGCGACAACTCTCCCCTGATCATCGTCAACGGTGTACCCATCAACAATACCAACTTTTCCAGCCGTCAGGGCGATGGGGATGGTACGACGAACCGAAGCGGCTCGGCTTCCGACGGTGGTGACGGTCTACAGAGTATTAATCAGGACGATATTCAGAGCATTACGGTACTGAAAGGCTCAACGGCAGCCGCTTTGTACGGGTTTCGGGCCAAGGATGGAGCGATTGTCATTACGACGAAAACCGGGCAAGTAGGACAGGGAATCGGCGTAGAAGTGAACTCGAACTTCATTGCCGATCAGGCTTTGGATTATACCGATTTCCAGTACGACTACGGTCAGGGTGAATATGGCAAACGTCCGCAAAGCGTAGGCGATGCCCAGAGCTCGGGTGTATTTAGTTTCGGGGAACGGTTTGATGGCAAACCTACGTATCAGTTTGATGGGGTACAGCGACCCTACCTGCCTCAACGCCACCGCATCCGGGATTTTTACCGCACGGGTACGAGCTGGAATAATTCCGTAGCTCTTTCGGGGGGCAATGAAAAAGGGGGCTTCCGTTTGTCCTTCTCCAATATGGACGCTACGTCGATCATGCCGAATTCGGACTTCCATAAACAGATTTTAAACCTGGGGCTGAATTACAACTTTACGCCCAAGCTGTCGGTACAGTTGAATGCCAACTACTCGAACGAGTACAACCACAATCCCCCACAGATTGGCTTACAGGACCTCAATGCCAATACTACCGTTTACACCACGGCGACTTCCGTAGCAATGAAGACGCTCGAAGACAATCGCTACGACGAGAATGGGTACGAACGGGCTACGTCACGCTTTACCAATCGGAATAATCCGTACTGGGTAGCCTATGACCGCTTCGAGCACGTTCGCCGGGACCGTATTTTCGGTAATGCTTCGGTGCGGTACCAGTTGACCGACTGGCTCTACGTGCAGGGCCGGATTGGCCAGGATTACTTCACACGTCCGTACGATTTTAACCGTCCTACGGGTACCCGTTCAGTAGCTGCGGCGGCGACGGGATTCAATGGCTATTACTACCAGGAGGTGAATACCTTCCGCGAGCGAAACCTGGATTTTCTGATCGGCGGCAATCATAAGATGGGTAATTTCGGTCTTGACGTAACGCTGGGCGGAAACTCGCTCCAGCAAGTTTTCACCAGTAACAACGCTTCGGCTACGAACTTCTACATCCGGGATCTGTACACCATCATGAACGGACAGAATAAGGAACCGCAGTACGGTTATACCAAGAAACGAGTGAATTCGCTCTATGGCGTGGCGGAGCTTTCCTACAAGAACTTCTTATTCCTGAACGTAACCGCCCGCAATGACTGGTTCTCTACACTGAATCCGAAATCCAACAGTTATCTGTATCCTTCCGTCAGCGGTAGTTTTGTGCTGAGCGATGCCATCAAGGAACGGCCGACCTGGATGAATTTTGCGAAAATTCGGGCGGCGTACGCGGAAGTCGGCGGCGATACCGATCCTTACCAGAATGCCTTGTTCTATAACCTCAACGCGAACCCCTTACAGGGCCAAGCCTTGGGTTATATCACCAGCGATGTCAGCCCGAATCCGGACCTGAAGCCTTTAAAGGTGAAAGAAGCCGAATTCGGCCTGGAGTTCCGTACGCTTGACAGCCGTATCAACTTGGATGTAGCCTATTACAACAAGAAAACGGTCGATGAAATCCTGAACGTGGACATTTCAACGGCTTCGGGCTACAATAAATCGAAAGTAAACGTGGGACAGCTTCGCAACAAGGGTATTGAAGCGTTGCTGACCTTGATTCCGGTTCGGAAAGAGAAGTTCACCTGGGAAACTTCCTTCAACTTTACCTACAACGAAAGTGAAGTACTCGCCTTAGCCGACGGACAGGCTCGTTTAAAAGTAGGTCAGGGTGACTTTTTCGGTGAAGTTTGGCACGAAGTCGGTATGCCCATGGCCTCGCTTCGCGGCATTGCCTACAAACGCGATAATCAGGGTCGGATCATTACCGCTGGCGGCAAACCCGTGGCGGGCCCAATCACGACCTTCGGCAGTGCGATTCCCAAGTATACGGGCGGCTGGATCAATACCTTTACCGTGGCTGGTTTCCGCATCTTTACGCAGATAGATTTCAAAGGAGGTCATAAAATCATCTCCAATTCTAACCTGAATTTCCTGCGGCATGGTCTGGCGAAAGAATCGCTGGTCGGTCGTGAAGGCGGCGTACTCTTCGAAGGCGTAACGGCCGAAGGTGCTCCCAACACGACCCGTGTGGAAGCCGAAGATTTCTACTCCAGCTATCGTAGTACCAACAACGCCGAGCGTTTTGTGTACGACGCTAGTTTCATTCGCTGGCGTTCGCTCTCGGTGAGTTACGATCTGTCCCGTTTCGTTCGTAAATCATTCGTGAAGAACCTGACGGTTTCCGCCCTGTGTAACAACGTACTGCTCATCAAAAAACACCTGCCCAATTTAGATCCGGAAGCAGTGAACGGAGCGTCCGATAACATTCAGGGGATTGAAACGCATACACTTCCGACGAGTCGCAGCTACGGTATGAATTTGAACCTGAAATTCTGATTAACATGAAAAAGATACTGATACTTCTGGCGATGGCTGCGGGCCTGAGCAGTTGCGATAAAGATTTCGAAAGCATTAATACGAATCCGACTCAATCCACGAATATTGATCCGGTGTATTTGTTTTCCAATGCCCAGCTTAATACTACGCTTGCTTCTCAAACGATGTTTTACGAAGCCGCGATTGTGCAACAGGTCAATACACCGTTTGGGGGTGTGAACACCGGAGCGAACCTGAATCAGGATTACCGCGACAATTCGCGGGTGAACTGGCTGTACCTCTACAGTGGTACCAACAACGGCAACAACGGTCCCATCAAGCTACTCACGGCAGTACTCGATCAGACCAAAGCCGACAGTTCGCGAACGAACCTTTACCACATGTCCCGCATCTGGCGAGCCTACGTGTTTCAAGTTTTGGTAGATTCCTACGGCGATGTTCCGTATTTCGATGCGGGTAAAGCCTACCTTTCTGGGAATAAGCTGCCGAAGTACGACCCTCAGGCGGAAATTTACGCGGACCTGGCCAAAGAGCTTGAAGGAGCCATTGCCGGACTGAACGCTGCCAAACGCATTGAAACGGGTGATCTGTTTTATCAGGGAAACGTAGCGAAATGGAAGCGACTGGGTTATTCGCTTTTACTGCGAATTGGGATGCGGTACTCGAAAACGGATCCAGCCAAAGCCCAGGCGCTGGCTCAGAAAGCCTATCAGGGCGGTGTGCTGCAATCGAACGACGACAATGTCCGAATTCAGTATTCCAGCATTTACACCAATCCGCTCGGGAATCTCTGGAACAATACGGAAAAGGCGAATTTGTACGTAGGGGCTCCGTTCGTATCGTATTTAAAAGCGACGAATGATCCCCGCCTTACCGTGATTGCTGTTCGGTATGGTGAACCTTCCAAAAATCCTGAACAAACCACCGTAGATCGCACGTTTGCCAATCAGATCGGGATGCCCTTCGGTTACGATGATGGTTCCATTGGCACGGCTCCTAACTTCCCCGGAAAAGTAGCTTCGGGGGGCTGGAATTATTCGCAGATCAATCGTCGAACGGTGGGCAAAGTAGATGGTCCTACGTATTATGTAACCTACGCTCAAACGCAACTATTACTGGCTGAAGCCGCTCAACGGGGCTGGATCCAAGCTTCGGCGGCTGATCTGTACAAAGCGGGCGTAGCGGCTCACATGAACCAGATGAAAGATTACGATGCCTCGGCTACGATTCCTCAGACGGCGATTGATGAGTACTTAGCCGCTCAGCCTTACACGGCTGCCCGCGGACTGGAACAAATCAATAGTCAGTATTGGGTTGCTTCGTTTCTAAATGGCCCGGAAGCGTTTGCCAACTGGCGGCGTAGTGGATTTCCGGTCTTGGCTCCGAATAAATATCCCGGCCGAACCATTGCCGGAGACTTTATCCGTCGCCTTACCTACCCGATTCTGGAACAATCCGTCAACGCGGAAAATTACAATGCTGCGGTAAGCCGGCAGGGGCCAGATGATCTGGAAACGAGAGTTTTCTGGGATAAACCCTAAAAAGTACAAATTTATACGAGTAGAGCGTCCGGAAGCCTATTTCCGGACGCTTTTTGTTTCTATGGATAAGTACGAAAGAAGCCAATGACTTGCATACCTGCTCGCCTTAAAACAGAATAATATTTCGAATTACATCATTATCTATAACCGTTATA
>NZ_JBMDWJ010000243.1:0-8546 GCF_048595215.1 Siphonobacter sp. | reverse complement strand
TGGGGCGAACAATTAATGTGAGTAGCAAACGAACGTAAAATTTACGGAAATATTAATTTGTTGCGATAAAATTGATTGATTTGGATACTTAATTATAGTTAAGGGCATCAGTAAAGAAAAAATAGTCGGGAAAAGAATTCGAAAATGTAATTCAGAACCCTAATTTTTGAAACACTTCCGGTGAAAATGCGGTAGTGTCATTCCACAACTTCCCAAGAAAACAACCATGTCTGTAGAAAAGCATAACGACAAGCTGCTCATTTATGAATTGACCATCCGTTTGTTCGGTAATAAACAGTCGCAGGTAAAGCCCTGGGGCTCGTTGAGTGAAAACGGTACCGGCACGTTTAGTGATGTTAGTGATACCGCTTTGAAAAATTTGAAGAATTTCGGTATGACCCACGTCTGGACGATGGGTGTGCTGGAACACGCCACCATGGAAGATTTTTCGGCTCTCGGTATTCCCAAAGATCATCCGGCCGTGGTGAAAGGTCGGGCCGGGTCGCCGTACGCTATTAAAGACTACTACGACGTGAATCCCTTCCTGGCTCAGGACCCTTCGCGGCGGATGGAAGAGTTTGAAGCGATGGTGAAGCGGGTCCACGCTCAGAAGCTCAAGCTGATTATTGATTTTGTACCGAATCACGTGGCTCGTCAGTATCACTCCGATGCCAAGCCCGCCGGTGTGCTTGATTTTGGCGAAACGGACGTGAATACGCAGGCTTTTTCTCCAGCCAATAATTTCTACTATCTGCCGAACGAAGAATTTGCCATTCCGGAGGGCGTTCACCTGCCCATCGAATCCCCGCATCCGTACTTCGAGTATCCGGCCCGGGCTACGGGAAATGATGTATTTCAGGCTCAACCTAGTATCAATGACTGGTATGAAACGAGTAAACTTAATTACGGCGTTGATTATCAGAATGGTCGTTCCTGTCACTTCGACCCCATTCCGGATACCTGGTTGAAAATGCGGGACATCCTGCTGTACTGGGTGGCGAAAGGCGTAGATGGCTTCCGCTGTGACATGGCCGAGATGGTACCGGTCGAATTCTGGGCCTGGTGTATCCCCCAGATTAAAGCCAAAGGAGACGTCATCTTTATCGCTGAAATTTATAATCCGCTACGGTACCACAACTACATCCACGTAGGTCAGTTTGATTACCTGTACGACAAAGTAGGCATGTACGATACCCTGCGTGAACTGATGGAAGATCGGGGACACGCTTCGGGCATTACGCGGGTGTGGCAACACGAGTCCGGTGATATTGAGAAACACATGTTACGTTTCTTGGAAAATCACGACGAGCAACGGATTGCCAGTGAATTTTTTGCCGGAAAAGCCGAGTATGCCATTCCCGCCTGGGTGGTGAGTGCCACGCAGGGACGCGGTCCGGTAATGTACTATTTCGGACAGGAAGTAGGCGAGCCCGCTGCCGAGGCCGAAGGATTTCAGACGAATGATGGCCGGACTACGTTGTTCGACTGGTGGCGGGTGCCGCAGTGGCAGAAATGGATGAATGAGGGGAAATTCGACGGCGGACTATTGTCGCCCGAAGAGAAAAAGCTGTACGATTTTTACCTGACTGTCAACAAACTCTGCCGCAAGTCGGAAGCCATTCAATACGGCGAATTCTTTGATGTACAGTACGTGAATGGGGGTGGCCAATCCGCGGGTTACGACGAATCGAAACTGTATAGTTATCTACGGTACACCGAAAATCAGATTTTACTGATCGTAACGAATTTCAGTCGAACGCAGACGTATCAAACGCAGGTACGAATTCCCGAATTGTTCTGGAATATGGCAGGCCTTTCATCGCAGGCATCGTATGCGTACAAGGAAATTTTCCTGAACAAGAAAGTAAAAGGAAGCTTCCAGGCTACGGATGGAATTGCCGTCCAAATTCCGGCCAATAGTGCGTTGATTTTTGAAATCACTCCCCAAACGTAATCCATTCCCTACGCGAATGCCCGGTTCCCCTGCTTCTGCTTCCATTTTTTCAAAACCCCGGTTATCGTTCTGGCAAATCTGGAACATGAGCTTCGGGTTCATGGGCATTCAATTTGGTTTTGCTCTGCAAAACGCCAATACGAGTCGCATTTTTTCCACCCTCGGAGCAGACGCCGAAGAAATTCCCCTGTTATGGATTGCGGCTCCGCTGACGGGCATGTTGGTACAGCCCATCATTGGCTACTTCAGTGACCGAACCTGGCACTCTAAGTGGGGGCGTCGACGACCGTTTTTCTTCTTTGGAGCCGTATTTGCTACGCTGGCTCTGATTTTCATGCCCAATTCCTCCAGTCTCTGGATGGCGGGCAGTATGCTCTGGATTCTGGATGCGTCCATTAATATTTCGATGGAACCGTTTCGAGCCTTTGTGGGTGACCTACTGCCCAGTGAACAACGTACGTCCGGGTTCGCCATGCAAAGCTTTTTTATTGGCGTGGGAGCGGTAGTGGCGTCGGCACTGCCCGCTATTTTTACGTACCTCGGCGTAGCAAATACGGCGGATCCGGGGGAAATTCCGAACTCGGTTCGATGGTCGTATTACCTGGGAGCTGCCGCTTTTATTTCCTGCGTCTCGTATACCGTACTCACTACGAAAGAATATCCACCCGAAAATCTGGAAGCCTTTCGTCAGGAAGGACAACATCGACGGCTGGGCGATGAATTCAGGGAAACCTTTTCCGGCTTGTTTCAAATGCCTAAAGTCATGCGACAACTGGCCGTAGTACAGTTTTTTACCTGGTTTGGGCTGTTTTGTATGTGGATTTATACGACCAATGCCGTAACGGAGCACATCTACGGAACCAGCGATACGCACTCCGAACGGTACAACGAAGGGGCCAATTTTGTGGGTACGGCGTTTGCGGTGTACAATGGGGTCTCGGCCCTTTTCTCCTTACTGGTCCCAACCATTGCCGCCCGAATCGGACGGCGAATGACCCATTTGCTAAGTCTGGTAATCGGAGGGTTTGGACTCATTTCGATCTATTTCATACAGGATCCCCAATGGCTATTATTGTCAATGACGGGCGTCGGTATTGCCTGGACGAGTATTCTGACCATACCCTACGCTTTATTATCCGGTAGCCTGCCTGCTGAACGAATGGGTTACTTTATGGGCGTATTTAACTTCTTTATTGTATTCCCTCAGTTTCTGGCGAGCCTGGGATTATCCTATCTCATCAAGCTCGTAGGTTGGGCTCCGATTCAGGTTATCGTTTTCGGGGGAATTTTATTGATCATTGCGGGGTTAATGACCCTGCGTGTCGATGATGAAGAGAAGGCTTAACAAACGATTCTACGTATTCAGTCAATGATAAAGGTAAGTATGTGGCTTGGCTTATGGCTGGCCTGCGTCATGGGTGACCCGGAGCTAATTCAGCAAAAGCTTCAAATTCCCAAGGGTCAGACGCCGGGAGAAACGGCGGGTACTGTAGCCCTGAGTTTTCTGAACACGCCGTACGTAGCCCGTACCCTCGAACAGCCCGGCGATGAACAGCTGGTGATAAACCTGCGAGAACTGGATTGTACGACGTTTGTCGAAAATGTACTGGCTCTTACTAAAACCATTGAGTCCGATACGCTGACTGTGGATCACTTTCAGCAGCAACTGGCTCGGTATCGCTACGATCAGGGGAAGGTACAGGGTTATGGAAGTCGGCAGCACTACTTTTCATCCTTCTTACAACAACTGGTTCGCTATGGCGAGGCTCGCTTGATGGCGGAGGCGTGGGGTGGCGTACCCTACAACAAACCCATTGACTTCATGACGAAACACCGGAATCTATACGCTCAACTGGCTGACTCGCAGAATTTCGAGCGAGTACAAACGCTGGAACAGGCTTTGAATCAGGTTCAGAAGTACTACATTCCGAAGGATAAGTTACCTGCCATCGAGTCAAAACTGCGTACGGGTGATATCATTGGTATTACTTCAGCCAAAGCTGGACTAGATGTTTCACACGAAGGGTTTGCCTACCAAAAAGGGGGGAAGGTGTATTTGCTACACGCCTCAACGGATCAGAAAAAGGTAGTGATTTCGGCGGAACCGTTAGCGGCGTATTTGAACCGACACCGGGATCAAACGGGGATCATTGTGGCTCGTCTGCAATAAACACGAGTACGAACTCAAATCCATTGATTACTTAACAAAGGCTACGAGGCATGGCGAAACGGCTTGATACCCCTAAAAAATCGGACAGACCTCTGGATAAACGCACGGCGATTCTGGAGGCTACGCTGGATTTGATTTCAAAGAATGGGTTCCATGCCACACCCATGAGTATGGTCGCTCAGCACGCCAACGTAGCCGCCGGAACGATTTATCATTACTTCGAAAGCAAGGAGCAACTGATTGATGAGCTTTTTCTGTTGTACCGGGACAAAATTGCTTTGGTGATTCAGGAAAGTGATGATACGACTAAGCCGTACCGTGATCGGTTCAGAAGTGTGTTTCTGGGTTTGTACGACTACTACGTAAGCCATCCCGATCAGTTTCTGTTTATTGAGCACTACGCCAATTCGCCCATTATGAACAAGCTCTCCAAAGAGGAGATGTTCAACTTTTATCAGCCACTCTGGGAGTTTTTACGAAAAGGGATTCACACGGGACAATTGAAAGACATTTCCTCCAGGTTGATGGCATGGATGGTCTATGGCAATATTACCGCCGTCGTAAAGATGAAACTTTCGGGTGATTTAACGCTGGATGTTATGTTGCTGAACACGGCTGTAAATACGGTTTGGGAGGGTTTGAAGCGGGGGTGAGGACGGGTTGAGTTTTCAGTTTTGAGCGGCCGCCGCTGCGGTTTAGAGTTTAGAGTTTAGAGTTTAGAGTTGAAATGTTTAAACCGGTAAAGATAACGGCATGAGTTGTCCGTAGCATTGAATTTGCTACGGATTTTAATTGGTAGGCTGTGCCTACTGGGCTGGCTTAGCCCCGCATTGCATACGGGGCTAAGCATATTGAACCCCTTCGGGGTTAAGGTTCTTACTTGAAAAGGAGAACATTGGTGCAGGTTTCTAAACCTGTACCAATGGGAGTTAATAACAAAAACAAAACCGGGAAGTCCAGATTCCTTCCTCATCAGAAGACCTCCAAACTTTCCGGTTGTTGCCTGTAATTGAAAACGGTAAACTAAAAACAGTAAACTACTTAATCTTACCCGCTTTTTCCCATTCCAGGGCCAGCTTGACGGCATTGTAAGCGTTCACTTCACCGCCCGAGTTGGAAAGCTCGCCAAAGGCAACCTGGCCTTCGCCACCGGGCTGATTTACCTGTTGTTCCGGAAACTTCACGGTTGATTCAATCAGCAATTGGCGTAATTGAGCGGCTGTAATTTTTGGAAAATAAGATTTCACCAAAGCCGCCACACCCGCTACTACCGGAGCGGCCATGGATGTACCATCCAGCTCTTCGTATTTCGAACCGGGCACGGTAGAGTACAAAGCCACGCCGGGTGAGAACAAATCGACGCCTTTTTTACCGTAGTTCGAGAAGTTGGCTACTTTGTTGGGTTCCCAGCTCAAGGCACCTACTTCAATCCAGTTGTTAGGCTCAGTACCTGATTTGAGTTTACGGTTTGGGAAGTTAGGCTCTACATCCGTATTCTGCGATTCGTTACCAGCGGCGTGAACCAGCAGTACGTTCTTCGATTCAGCGTATTTCACGGCTTCATCAACCGCTTCCTTCTGAGGTGAATACGCTTTCCCAAACGACATATTGATGATCTGAGCTCCGTTGTCAACGGCGTAACGAATGGCATTGGCCACATCTTTGTCACGCTCATCGCCGTCCGGCACCGCCCGTACGACCAGAATTTTTACGTTATCGGCTACGCCCTTCATACCGAGATCATTATTCCGGTCGGCTCCGATGATACCCGCTACGTGCGTACCGTGACGAGCGTCAGGGCCGATCACGTCGTTATTGCCGTAGTTATGATCCTTGGTATCTTCTGGATTATCACCGATGATGGTCTGACGGGCGTTGTAATCCGGATTGAGTTGTACTTCAGCTTCCGTCTTGTAGTGATCGTAAGCTTCCTGCAATTCTTTCTCATTATAGCCCATCTGGAAACCGCGTTCATAGGCGGCAATCGCCCGCGTCAGCTTACCATCGGCGGTCGTTTTGTCGATTTTAGCTACATCTTCCGCCGTAACGGTATCCTTCTTCAGGTACTCCTTCAGCGTTGTACCGGCTTCCGTATAAGACTTCAGCAGGTTTTCAATCAACGGAAGCATCATTTTAGACTCCTGAGCTTTCTCGTTGTAGGCAATTTTTAATTCCTGATAGTACGTGAAGGCGTCTTTCTGATCGGCAGGAATATCGGCTTCCGCTTTTCCTTCGAAAAGTTTCTTGTACTTGCCGTATTCCCTAGTCAGTTCCAGTCCTTCCTTATCTACGTTCTGTCCGTCTTTATTGCCGAGGAAGCTCCAGCCGTGTACGTCATCCACGTAGCCGTTGTTATCGTCGTCCTTACCATTACCCGCAATTTCCTTGGGGTTGGTCCAGATTTTCGATTTCAGATCTTCATGGTTAATATCAATTCCGGAATCAATCACTCCGACGATGACGGGCGATGATTTACGTTTTTTGACTAATTCGTAGGCTCTCTCTGAACTTACGCCACGTATCTTATCGGCTGAATAGTCAAGATTAAACCAGTTGGTTGGGGCTTTCGTCTTTACCGGTTCCGTGACAGGAGCCTGATTCTGAGCGGTTGCTAAATGGGCAGCAAGCAGTGCTACCGGAATGAACCATTTACGCATATCAAATCGTGTTAATGAAATTTCACCTATATTAACTCATAAATAGGAAGAAAAGTCCGGAAAAGCCTACTAATTATTGTTAAAAGGCCCAGATTCCGGACATTCGGGCGTTTTAAGGCTGCAATTGATTTTGAATCATTTGCAAACCCACACTCGCTTTCTCAGGAATATACGTTACATTTTTCCGACGCGAAACGGAGGGTAGGTTCGGATCGACTACGTAAATGGGCGTATTCGGACGAACAAAATCAACTAGACCTGCCGCTGGATACACCTGCAAAGAGGTGCCAACCACGATGAATACATCCGCTTCCTCACAGTAGGGGATTGCTTCCTGAATAGCCGGAACCTCCTCTCCAAACCAGACAATATGTGGTCGTAACTGGCTACCCAGTTCGCACTGATCGCCTACGTTAAGGGCCCAATCCTCCAGCTCATAAATCAAGGCCGGATTTTTCGTTGAGCGGGCTTTGAATAACTCCCCGTGTAAGTGTAAGACGTGCGTACTGCCCGCCCGCTCGTGAAGATTATCTACGTTTTGCGTAATGATTTGGACTTCGAAATCTTTTTCAAGTTCGGCTAAAATGTGATGGGCTGCATTGGGCTCGGCAGTCAGAGCCTGTTTACGGCGTTGGTTATAGAAGTCAAGTACCAGAGCCTGATCTCTTTGCCAGGCCTCTGGTGTGGCAACGTCCTCAATTCGATAGTTTTCCCAGAGACCATCCGAATCCCGAAAGGTCTTAATGCCACTTTCGGCGGAAATACCAGCTCCGCTTAATACGACTATTTTCTTCATGCTAATTAAAGGAAGTTTGAATGGATTTGTGGGGGAAATGGTTTAAATACGTTTGAAGTTGGAAAGGATTTAAAGTTTGAACAAGTGTAGGGGCTAGGAGATTTCGAATAACAAAACGTGTGTCATACCTCATTCAAACTTTAAACCTGGAGTTAAGAAAATACTTGTCGAGCCTCTTTATGTTTTCTCAACCGAGATCATTGAAGGCTTCTGTAATTGATAGAATAATTCGCCATTTCCTTATAATTGGGAGAAGTAGGACAATACCTACTGGCAAATGATCGGGCGGGTATTAGCCCATGCTTTTTATCCCAATAACAACAAGAAATAAAAATGAGTAAGTTGGTTTCCCGACCTGTATTAGACAGACAGCCGATGACAGTAACGTAAAATATCCAATAGCTCAAAGCAAGCAATTCAAGCTTAAATAAATGAGTGAAAACTATAGGAAAGCATGGGTGAATTTTGTTCCTACTTTTCATTCCTAAAAACAAATATCGAAAAAACAGCCGCCACCAGAATACCAGCTCCAAATAGTTTGAATGCTCTATCTAGACCGATATCGACAATCAGGCTCAATACTAGACTTCCGAGGCCGTAGCCTGAAAAAAGGAAAAAAGCGAAAAGTCCTGTGGCCGCACCTTTTTTAGAGCTGAAAGTGGTAACAATAGCGGCAAATAACGGATGGGATAAATCAAAACCAAAAGAGAGCATTGCTACTAACAGGCAGGAAGCGGCAAGGCTGAAATTCTGGCTTAACAGCAGCACGGAGACTGCCCCGAGGAACAGGCCAATGGGTATAATTTTATTTCTCCCATAATGATCAGCTAGCCTTCCTAGCAATGAGCCAAACAGTAAACCAGGAATACCGTAACCTAATAAGGCAAGACCAATCTGACGTTCGTTCAGGCCATAATTTTTGTAAAAGAAATAACCTAACCAGGCAAAGATACCGCTATGGAACATTCC
>NZ_JBMDWJ010000242.1:0-10628 GCF_048595215.1 Siphonobacter sp. | reverse complement strand
TTACTAAAAAGGGCAAGGATCCTAGCTTTGCGATGACGTGAAGTCGCAGGCTGGAATCCTTGCCCTAGTAAGATTAGTACGCCGATGACCAGACTTTTTTTAGTGTGAGTGACTGTGGGACAGCTTGTTCTAGTACTGGTTTTGCAGGAAAAGTGATTTTATTTCAAAACAGGCTGCTTTTTCTTTGGGCTGGAAACGGTTTTCCAGGCCGTCTTTTTTAACTGTTCCGCAAAATCTGCATCGACCTCCTGAGGGTGGAAGGAAAGCTTTAACGGTGATTCCTTAAAAAGAAAGCTGTACCAAACTAAGGACCCTAAATAACAGCCAGCGGCGTTAGCATGGTGGGAATCAAAGCCTAATTCGTCCTGCTTCCAGAAGTAACCAACGTGCAGGGAATGATTCTGCTTGGGTAGGGCGGGGGGCTTAGGATGATCGAAATTGAATTCAGTATCTTTCGTGTATCCCCATTGCGGATCGGAGCTAATGGCCCAAAACGCATCGCCATTGGGAATCAGGGAAATGCCTAACTCTTTGGCTGTGGCGTGGTAGGCTGCTCTGGATTTTTCCCACATCTGCTGAGCACTGCGGGCAGACTCTCCATTGCCAATCTGCGTAAAGTCTTTGGAATCCACGCGATAAGCCCAGGTCTGGTGAAGGACAATTTTGGCCTGAGGCTGTAACTTCTTCACGTATTCGTAGAGCTGCCGGGCATAGGGCTGATACGTTTCCAGATTTCCCGAGAGAATGGAGGCCTGTTGCAGCGTAATGACATCCCACGTACCTTCGGCAAGTAGCATCTTCAGGGATTTGCCGTGGTAGGGTTTGCCTTTAGGGTCTTCCGGATTTCGTTCGGCCGCCTGGGCGTGATCCCAGTGCCGTTCCAGCGAGCAGCCGCCGAGTTCGGCCCGTCCAATAATCAACGTATGACCAGCTTCCTGACTGAGTTCAGGTAAGTATTTAGAAGCATTCTGGGAGAAGCTGTTGCCAATCATAAACAACCGTAAGGCGTGGCGATCTGCCTTTTTCGAGCTGGATTGTCCAGAAGCAATGTGTACGAGTAGGAATAGCAGAACCAGATAACTAGCTCTGGGAAAGGAGTGATCAAGCGGATGTTTACGTGCACGCATTTTGTTTCAAGAATAGGTTTACGAATGGATGGCTAAGGCGTCTTTGATTCCCCAAAGGAACCTAGCGGCCCTAATCCATGCTCAGCTGCTAAGATAAGACAGCTAAGCTTCATAGATACTATTCTGAAAAAGCAGATTATTTGTATACGACGCTTTTCGCCGTTGGAACATAGATTGTCCAGGCTGGCTGTACTTCCAAAGAAATCACAATAACAATCAAGTAATCGTAGCAGGCTGATGTTTGAAAAAAGGTAGACGATCCTTATCTTCTATCCAATGGATAGGTGTAGCCCGGTTGGATTAAATAGCCGTCCTTTGTTCTTAACAAACCCTGGTCGGTATACGGTAATTGCTGAAGTAAGCTTAAACTACGTTTGAAATTTTCGTGAGAGGGCCGAGCTTTTTCACAAGCCGCTTCACCCGTTACTGTAAACGAATAAAAAGGAAAGGTAAACCATCGAAAAGGCTGGACGCGATCCTGATCCAATCCTTTCCAATGACCTGAGGTTTCGCGTATACCTTTGCAGATTTTGTTGATGGTATAAGGTCTCAAATTGCCAAGTACGAGTAAGCTATCAACTTGCCCCTTTTGATTTACCCTGAATTTAAATTCGCCATACATCGTTTCACATTGAGTCGAGATTTCTTCTGTACTCAACATTCCCTTCATAATAAAGGAAGATACCGATTTTTGTCTGTTGTAGGGGTAGAGCCTTGCCTGGATCGGCGTTTCGAAGGAAATCGTCACGTCTGTATCCTGCCCAGAACTCTCCAGGTTTAAAAGGAAAAATAGTACCAGCAATAAAAATCTGCAAAGGTATACGCGATCAGTTACCAAGCGATCTAATTCAGATTTCTGAATTCCACCGGAGTCCGTCCTGTTTTTTGTTTGAAGAGTTTATTGAAGTACTGCGGATACTCAAAGCCCAGAGAATAAGCAATTTCGCCTACTGATTTCTCCGTGCTTAACAGAATCGTTTTCGCTTCTTCAATCAGGTGGTAATGAATGTGATCCTGAGCATTCCTGCCCGTTTCTTTCTTGAGCAGGTCACTTAAATAGCTGGGCGACAAATGTACGGCCTCCGCCAGGTATTTTACCGTAGGCAGGCCCGTTTCGCGAATGGCCGTCTGCTTAAAATAAGTACTTAGAATTTTGTCGATCTGGACGACCACACCGTGGTGAGAAGTTTGTCGGGTAATAAACTGTCTTCCATAAAAGCGGTCACAATACTGCAAAAATAATTCAATGGCGGCAACCAAGATCGGCTGGCTGTACCCATCAATATTGTCCTGCAGCTCGGATTGAATGGTACCAAGGCAACCGAGGAGAATACCTTTTTCCTTCTCGGACAAATGCAGGGATTCTGATACTTCGTAAGAGAAAAAATGAAAATCCTGCATCCGGGCATGCAGGGAAGTACCCCGAATCAAATCGGGATGAATGTACAAACCCCAGCCTCCCAAATCATCGGACATCTCCTCCGGCACATCCATTTCTAGAACCTGATTCGGCCCCATACTGATCAGGCAGCCGTCCTGAAAGTCAATGGGTTTGCGGCCATACCGAATATGGTTACTGGGATACGTTTTAAACATAATCGAATAGAAATCAGCCGAAAGTTTGACGGTATGCTGCGGAGGCTGCTGTACCTGACTAAAATCCAGTACCGCTACCAAAGGATGCTGATGCGGTCCCGTCCCAAAAAAACGGAGCAGGTCTGCAATGGTAGCAAAATGTATAAATTCCTGCATGAACGAGTTTAGCTTAGTGATAGTCCCTGGCATAAAGTACCCCAGGGACTATCACTAAGCTAAGGATTCAATGACTTATTTTATTCAATTAGTAGAACCATTTTTTGTCGGACCAGCACAGTTCATTACTGGCCTGTGGCCATTCGATACCGTATCTTCTTCTATCGAAAGCAAAGTTTGTTGCTATGGAATAGGCAGGAGTTACTAGTTAGCCGGGTTTGGGTACGCTTTCCGTACCCAAACAAAGGTCTTATTTCTTCTGATAACTCCCATACAATCCAATCAGCCGTTCGGGATGGTTTGAGATAATGCCGTCGACGCCGTAGGACGCCATACGTTGCATGTCTTTTTCATCATCGACCGTCCAGGGTAACATTCGCATGTTCTTTTCGTGTACTTCTTTCACAGTTTCGGAAGTCACCAGGGTGTAATGCGGACTGTAGTATTGTGGTGTGAAACCTAATTTTGCCAGGTTATCGGCTACGCTGTCTTTGTTATAAAGCAACAGCGAAAGGCTTTGTTTGGGATACTTTTTGTGGAGTTCCTGAAGGGTACGCACGTCGAAAGACTGAATGGTAACGCGGTTGGCAATGCCTTTTTGTTGGATGACCTGCATGAGCAGTTGTACGAATACATCCGGTGAAGGATTGTACTTTCCATCACCCTGCGGGGAGCACTTGGTTTCAATGTTGTAAGTAACCGGTTTCAAATGATGCTTGTGAACGTAAGTTTCCACGCTATCGATGACTTCCGAGAGCAGTGGTTTATACGTTTTCATCTTCCGTTGCTGAGGGAAATTCGGGTGCGGTTTGCTCCCGGCATCGAAGGTCCGGATGCTATCATACTTCATTTGATAGAGAGCGTAGGACTTTTCTTCCTCTTTTGTGATGTCGCTACCATCAGGTTTCCGCATGAAAACAGACGACATATACGGATCGTGGGAAACCACCACTTTCTGGTCGGCCGAAATAACGCAATCTAGCTCCAGCGTCCGACAGCCTAGCCGTACCGCGTGAATCATGGCTGTGACCGTGTTTTCGGGAACCAGGCCCATACCGCCCCGGTGGGCTTGTACATCAAGGGTTTGTTGGGCTTGTACACGCGGAAGTACAAATCCACTGAAAAGCAAAGCGTACCAAAGACGTTTCATCGTCAGGAAAAATAAGTGAATGGAGAAGAAAGAGCCAAGGAACGCATACACCCGTTTGCGGCTAAAATTGGGCCCAAAAATAAAAACTTTTCCAGGGGAGCCTGTTACGGCTAGATTAAATCAAAAAGGCTTTCCGTAACGATTGCTTCATGTACCAAGCGTCGTTAAAAAAAGCACCGTTTGCTTCTTCCGCCCAGAAGAAACAAACGGTGCAGAAAAATGTCCCGAAAAAACTAACTGACCAGTACCGGGGCGTTTCGTTTGGACATTCGCAGAAAACGAGCAATCAGGAAAATGGAGGCAAACGTCAGTCCACTGATGAAGCCCAGCCACATGCCCGAAGCTCCCATGCCGCCGTGAAAGGCAAACCAGTAGCCCATCGGAATACCCACCACCCAGTACGCCACGGCAATGAGTAGAGTAGGCGTTCGGACGTCCTTGATTCCGCGTAAGAGGCCCGCTCCAATGGCTTGCGTCGCGTCAGAAATCTGGAAAATGGCCGCAAACAGTAGTAGCATACTCGCCAACGAAACGACTTCCGCATTGCTGTTGAAGAAATGCGGCAAATGATCTTTGAGTAGTACAAAACCCAGGGCACAGCAAACGCCGTAAGCCAGGGCCGTTAGTAACGTACTCTTTCCAATGGTAGCGATCAACGGCCAGTCCGACCGACCAAAAGCATTACTGACCCGGATGGAACCCGCCTGAGCCAGTCCCATCGAGACCATAAATGTAGCCGAAGCACAACTAAGGGCAATCTGGTGGGACGCCTGAGCGACGGCACCAATCGTACCGATGATGATGCCCGAAACGGCAAAGGCTCCCGCTTCCATACCGACCTGCAGGCTGCTGGGTACGCCAATGTGCAGCAATTCCTGAATCGTCGAGCGACGCAGGTACCATTCCTCTTTCCGAAGCTGAATGTATTTTTTATAGGAATGGTGGGTCAGAATAACGGCCCCCAACGCCAGCGTAATCAGTGTTCGGGTAATGAGCGTGCCCCAGGCCGCTCCCAGCAGTTCGAGTCGCGGAAAGCCCCAATTGCCATAAATTAATAGCCAGTTAATAAAGATGTTGATGGGCATGGCCGCCAGCGAAAACAGCATGGCCGTACGGGTTTGCTCCAGGCCATCCGTGAATTGCTTGAGCGTCATGAACAGCAGCATGGGAATAATCGAAATGCCCATCAACTGCATGAAGGGCACGGCCAGCGTGGCAACTTCCGGGTCCTGACCCAAGTGAAAGAGGAGGTCTTTCCCAAAAAACAACGTAAACGAAATCAGCAGGGCCGTTAGGGCACAGATGCAAAAGCCATTGTACAGGTAGTGAGAAACCTGACGGTCGTCGTTCTGACCGTGGGCCATAGACACCATTTGGGAAACGGAAATCGTCATGCCGATCCCAATTACAAAGGGAATATTCATGGCATTGAATACCAGTGAAACGGCGGCCAGTTGTTTGTAATTAATGGACCCCACCATGGCTGTATCAATGATGTGCAGGGCCATTTGAGCGAGTTCACCAATAATAATGGGTAAAGCTAATCGAATAGTTTTGAAGGCTTCCGTTTTCATGACTCAATAATATCGCAACTTAAGAAAGCCGCAAAGGTACGAAAGCTTCCCGAGCAGGCCGGTAAAAATCCGAAACTAGCTAACGCAAATTCCCGCAGAAAGACCATTTTGGGCCACTTGAGCCTTCAGAATTGCCGGATTTGTCGCAAGACTATGTCGTTTTTAACAAATTACCGTAATTTGAGCGATTCAACTACCCGGTTGCTCAGGTCCACTTTGGACGGGGCACGGGCGTATCAAAGCCTCTAATTCCTTATGGAAAAATCCAGACGATCGTTTCTTAAAAAAACGGCTCTTACAACGGCCGGACTGACCCTCGGCGGGGTCGGGATGTCCGCCAAAAGTTACGCTAAAATCATCGGCTCTAACGAACGACTCCAGGTAGCCATTGCCGGACTAGGGCGGCGGCTAGGAGCCTATTTCGAACCCATTGGTAAGAAGGACAGTAATGTGGAGCTGGTATACCTCTGCGACGTGATGCAGAAGCAGCGGGAATCGGCCCTCAAGCAGTTTGCCAAATATATCGATTACCAGCCTAAGCTTGAAAATGACATTCGGAAGGTCATTGCCGATAAGGATGTCGATGTACTCATCAACGCTACCCCCGATCACTGGCATGCACCGGGTACTTGGCTGGCGGTACAGGCGGGCAAGCACGTGTATGTGGAGAAACCCTGTAGCCACAACCCCCGGGAAGGTGAGATTCTGGTGGCCATTCAGAAGAAATATGGGAAGGTGATTCAGATGGGAAATCAACAGCGTTCATCGCCGGAAACCATCGATATTATCCATCAAATTCATAATGGAGCCATCGGCACGCCTTATAAAGCCGTGGCTTTTTACGTGGCTACCCGAGGCGAAGTACCGGTACCGAAAAAAGCTCCCGTACCCACGGGGCTGGACTGGGACTTGTTTCAGGGGCCTGCTCCCCGTCGCGAATACACCCACGACACTTGGGATTACAACTGGCACTGGTACGGCTGGACTTACGGCACGGCCGAAAGCGGCAACAATGCCACGCACGAGTTGGACGTCGCCCGTTGGGCCTTGCAGGTGGATTATCCCGAATATGTGAATGTGGAAGCAGCGAAACGCCATTTTCCCAACGATGGCTGGGAGATGTACGATACTATGGAGGCGTCGTTCCGTTTTCCGGGCAATAAAATCATTCAGTGGGACGGCAAAAGCCGGTCGGGTTACAAAACCTACGGTACTGACCGTGGTACCGTAATTTACGGCTCAACGGGTACGGTCTATGTCGATCGGGATGGTTACAAGCTCTTCAGTCGCGAAGGAAAGCTGGTGAAAGACAGCAAGGCCAAAGGTTCCGAAGCGGGTACGGCCCTGGGTGGTGGCGGTGACATGACCACAGGTCATATGGTTAATTTTTTCGAAGCCATTCGCGGCAAGGCCAAACAAAATTCCCCCATTGATGAAGGAGCTAAAAGTGTACTGCTCTGCCATTTAGCGAATATCTCTTCCCGCATTAACAAACCCTTCGAAGTCGATACTAAAAACGGCCATATCCGGGATAAAGAAGCGATGAAGCTCTGGAGCCGCACCTACGAAAAAGGCTGGGAGCCACCCGTTTAATTTTTTAAGCTAAAGACGAAAAAAGCAGCCTCTGTAGGGCTGCTTTTTTCGTATGGCAAGCTCGTGTACTTGGATGACTAATAACGTTTACACACTGGTAAGTGTTCTGGGGAAAGCGATCCTTTCTGGCTATAAATACCCTCGAGCTACATTCGAATAGGTTAGCTTCCATTTTCCATTATTACGATTGATGTACAGGTACTTGTAGCCGTCTTTTAGTGAAAAAGAAGCACAATCACTGGACGTTTGAATTCTGATCATCTGACCGGATTGAGCTTTAATAGAAAAGCTTTTGGCCATACCCAGGCTGAAGTCAGTACCCACGCGTCCCTTGGCCTCTACCTGGTTGTCTACAACGATTGATAAAGAATCGTCAAAAGTATGCTCGAAAGTGAATATCCGTAGGGAATCGCGATGAAAAGGCTCGGGATTCGCACGCTCGTCCACGTCTTCGCTAACGGACTTGCAGGTGATTTCATGCTCTTTCGTGCAGCTGAGCAGGTTCAGGAGTAGAATACTCAAAAGAATAGGCAGAATAGTAGGTAGTCGCATAGTAGGTAAGGTTTTGTTGAAGACCCATTTATGGCCGTAAGGGTTGGAAGGGCTTAAAAAAGGAGTACGTAAACTTTTAATAGCTCGCCTGATCTATACGAATTCATTCCTACGAAAATGTCTTGGTTGCCTCATCGGTCCACCCCTATTATACCCATCTATGAAATAAAGTCTAATTAATTTGGACTAATTACAAATAGCATCCTAGTTTTGTAACGGAGAAAGGACGCAGCGGAATGCTCCCGAGGAATATTCTGCTGCTCCATTCCCGGATGCGGTCCTTACTTATTTCAAATTCTTTGCACAACCAATGTCCCTGTTTCGAAAAGTTAATAACTGGCTCCATTTATGGTTAGGACTCATTTCTGGTGTAATCGTTTTTATTGTCTGTATCACCGGATGTATCTGGGTATTTAATGATGAAATTACTGGCTTACTGGAGCCCAACAGTCGCATTGAAAAACAAAATAAACCCGTTCTTAAACCCTCAGAACTCAAACAGATTGCCTCGAACGTATTCCCGGACAAACGCGTGGTTTACGCCATTTACCGCATGGGCCGGGCCGCTGAGGTTTCGCTGGGGGAAGGTCGGCGGGGCGATCATACCGTTATTTTAAATCCCTATACGGGCGAAGTACTGGGCAAGAAAGTACTGGAAAAAGATGGCACGGACTTCTTTCGCTTCATTCTCAACGGCCACCGGGCTTTATGGCTACCGTACCCCATCGGTCGGCCCATTGTTAATTATGGTACTCTCGTGTTTGTGGTGTTACTGATCACGGGATTGATCTGGTGGTACCCTAAAAAATGGAATAAAAGTACAGTAGATAAGAGCTTCAAAATTAAGTGGGGAGCTTCGTTCAAACGCCTTAACCTTGATCTGCACAACGTATTAGGCTTTTACTCGCTGCTATTTTTGCTGGCGATTGCCATGACGGGCATGGTATACGGCATTGAATGGTACAGTAAAGGTTTGTATTGGGCTACTTCGGGAGGCGATAGTCTGCCGCCCATTGCCCGGAATAGCTCGGATACCTTGCAGGCCCAAAAATTCTACACCGTGGATCAGGCCATGGATAAAGCCTGGAATACCGTGATTAACCGTCATCCGGATGCAGAGGGATTCTATTATAGTTATCCCAGTCCCAAAGACGCCAAAGCTCCTATTGCCATTACTATTTATCCGAGCCGTACGCATTTCTACGACAACCAGGGTTACGCCTTCGATCAACATACGCTCAAGGAATTTCCGAAAGATAAAATCTATGGCAAGCCTTTTACCGAAGCTTCTACCGGGGCTCAAATCCGCCGCATGAACTATGATATTCACGTCGGAAGTGTACTGGGCTTTCCGGGAAAAGTACTGGCATTTCTGGCCAGCCTGATTGGAGCTTCCTTACCCGTTACCGGATTTCTGGTCTGGTGGAATCGCAAAGGTTTTGGTAAAGGGAAGGGTAAAAAGAAGGGAAATGCTACGCGTACGACTCGCCCTACGAATGTTACGCCCGCTGCTCGCCCAACCTTTAAACCCGTCATGAACAGTAACCGACACTCACTTCCAGAAAACAGCTAGATAGTTATAACAAAAGCCCCTCCGGTGATTAAAACCGGAGGGGCTTTTGCGTTTACCAACGCTCAGGAAAATCGATTGACTGTCGAACCTTTAAACCTGATACGCTAAAACATCCCATGCTTTACACCAGCGTAGCCAGTGACTGATTGTTGAAACCGCTCAACTCCTCGAGACGTCCTTCGCGAACTTTTTTCACCCAGGCGGGATCTGAAAGCAGTGAACGACCAATGGCCACCAGATCAAAGTCTCCGCGGTCCATCCGGCGAAGGAGTTCATCAATCGAACTAGTCTGAGAACTTTGACCCTGGAAGGCACCCATAAAGTCGCTGTTCAGGCCGATGGAACCTACCGTAATGGTGGCTTTACCCGATACCTTCTTCGCCCATCCGGCAAAATTAAGATCCGAACCTTCGAATTCAGCTTCCCAGAAACGGCGTTGGGAGCAGTGGAAGATATCCACGCCGGCGTCGGCCAACGGATTCAGCCAAGCTTCGAGCTCCTGCGGCGTTTTAGCCAGCTGAACCGTGAAATCCTGCTGCTTCCACTGCGATAATCGCAAAATGATGGTGAAATCATCGCCTACCGCCGCCCGCATCGCTTTCACGACTTCCACACCAAAGCGGCTCCGTTCGGCCAGGGTTTTTCCACCAAAAGCGTCGGTACGGGTGTTGAGGCCTTCCCAAAAAAACTGATCGACCAGATAGCCGTGGGCCCCGTGAATTTCGAGGGAATCAAAACCCAGGCGTTTGGCATCCGCAGCAGCTTTGGCAAAAGCGGCGATGGTATCGGCAATGTCCATATCGGTCATGGCGACCCCGCCCGTCTGGCCCGGCATGACGTAGCCCGAAGGGCCTTCGAAGGGTTGTGAGGGCAACCAACCCGACTGGCTGGGTTGCATCACGCCCATGTGCCATAGCTGAGGAGCCATGGCTCCGCCGGCCTGATGTACGCTATCAATAACTTTCTTCCAGCCAGCAAGGGCTTGATCACCGTAAAAATGAGGAATGTTAGGCTCATTGGAAGAAGCGGGACGATCAATGACCGTACCTTCCGAAAGAATAAGACCAACTTCTCCTTCAGCTCGGCGGCGGTAATAAGCTGTGACGTCATCCGTGGGTACACCCTGGGGTGAAAAGGCCCGGGTCATGGGAGCCATGACGATACGGTTCCGCAGGTGTAATGAGTTAAGATCAAAAGGGCGAAAGAGAGCCTCTACCTTTTCAAGGTCTACAAGGGTTTTCATGGGAATGTACGGTTAAATAGCCGATTAATCTCTAGGCGTATTCATTAGCCCCCAGGTACCTGTG
>NZ_JBMDWJ010000241.1:0-5670 GCF_048595215.1 Siphonobacter sp. | reverse complement strand
CGGACGACTGTCTGGTACTGCCTATCGATTTGATGGCATCATTCACGGGGTCTTAACCTGGTGTCTGGTTACGTTGATTACGATTTATTTCTTGACGACGACGATCGGAAGTATCATCGGTGGAGCGAGCCGATTGATGGGTGCAGTTGTTCGGACGGCGGGCTCAGCAGCGGGTACGGTAACTTCAGCAGCAGGGCCAGAACTAGGTGCGGCCGTGAAAGATAAACTGGCTGAGAATGGAATTGATGTAAAGAATCTCGATCTGGGTGATTTACGCAACGAAGTCAATACGATTCTTCGGCAAACCGATAACCCCGCTTTAAATCCGAATCGATTGGAGCAAAAGGCCAAACAGGCGGGCAATCAGGCGGAAGCTGCGGCCAAACGGGCAGCGGAAGACCCCCAGTCAGCAAATGAAGAAGCCAATCGGTTGTTGGGCCGTCTGTTTAAACAAGGTCAGGCCACGGTCAGTCAGGTAGATCGGGAAGATGCCGTAAACGTGGTTATGAAACGGACGGGTAAAAGCCAGGCAGAGTCTGAGCAGATTGTCGACAATTGGATCAATACTTATAAGCAGGCCGTAGCTAAGTTTGAACAAACCAAACAGGAGGCTGAAGCCAAAGCACGTCAGGCCGCTGATGCAGCCGCGTCAGCCGCGTCAAAAGGAGCAATCTTTGGATTTTTTGGATTATTACTAGGCATCGTTGCTGCCGGTATTGGTGCAAAATTGGGAGCAGCCTCAACGGAAAAGCTGGCGGCGTACCGCCCCTCTTTTTAACTCATTACCCCACCCCTCTACAATCGGATGAATGGTCTGGCCGCTCTCCTATCGGGTAACGAACCCGGCAGGGCGAGCGGCCAGCCTTTTTACGTATTAGAAGTAAGGGTAATCGGTTTTATAGTAGTTGTTCTAAGGACATTTAGATTTTCAAGAAGAGCTTATTTCGGTACAGAACGTACAGTAATGAGAGTTGAACAGCGGTTACGGCTAGTGCCTGAATGACAGGTCGCCAAGGCAGCGTGAAAAACTGGTTAAACCCATCGAATAGAAAATGAGCCGTATGGGCAAAATCCACGATACCATCGGAAGCCAGGTAGATTAAGATGGAATTGGTCCCGATCAGTACGAACGGAAATGCCCATTTTTGAAAGCCCTGCACATCAATAATATAGTAGAACACAGCAAGAAATACTAAACTCCAGCCCCCCACATAGACGGTAAATGAGCTGGTCCACAGTCGTTTGTTGATCGGGAAGATCTGATCCCAAAGCAAGCCTAGTAAAATCAGGCTTAGGCCTAAAACCAGCATGGCCAGCGTTTTCTGGTTCATGGATCGGCGGGTATCCTTCAGTAGCGTACCCGTCAGCATGCCCAGTAGAGCCGTAGCGATTGCGGGAATCGTAGAAAACAAACCTTCCGGATCATACACCGTCCGGTGGAGTTTTCCGGGCAAAAGCAGCCGATCGATATACGAAGTTAGCGAGCCTTCCGGAGTCAACACGCCCGCTCCAAAACCGGGTACGGGGATCAACGTCAAAGCAGCCCAGTATCCCAATAGAATCAAAAGTGCTGCTATAATCTGTCCACGCGAGGAGGTATTTAGGAAAATGATACCCGCCCCCAGCCAGGCCAGGCCAATTCGTCCCAGTACACTGGCAAAGCGGGTTTGTTCATAGCCTTTAAAAGCAAAGAGGCCATTGACGACCATGCCCAGGAAAATCAGGATCAGGGTCCGTCGGAGCATGGATTGATAAATGGGCCTCTTGTCAGCGAAGGACAATTGCTCAGCTGAATCAAGTCCCGCCCGCTTGAGTTTTCCCTGCAACGAATACGGCATGGATACACCCGCAATGAATAAGAAAAGCGGGAAGATCATGTCATAAAAGGTACACCCGTTCCAGTCCACGTGATGTAACTGAGACGACATCCAGAGCAATACCGGCCAGCCCGTAGCTTTCGCCAGGGCGTGGATGATGTGCTCGCCGCTCATGATCCAGAACATATCAAAGCCGCGTAAGGCATCCAGCGAAACCAGTCGCCCGGTTGCGATTGGAGCAACCGGGGTACCAGGGGCCGTCAGGGCGGGAGATGGTTTCATAACAGCTAAAACGGACTGGAAATTAAGGACGATAGGCTTGTGATAAACGCTCCCGATACTTTTTATGCATCGATACGGAAAGCTGAATCGAATTGCCTTTTTCCGTAGCCGGGAACGGATTTTGTTTTTTCACCCATTGCCACTCCCATTGCCGGATATGCTGATCGAACGCCTGAAGATCCGGTTTCTGATTGGACTGAAGCGACTTCGTCAACAGCTGGAAAAACTGTTCCCAGCGGGGTTTGTAAAAATCGTTCAACAGACCGCTCCACTGCCGGTTCGAGTATTCGTGCAGCGGACTATTCGCATCTCCCCACAGCGTAATCAAATCCCGGGCATTTTGTTCGTAGAGGGCTTTTTCCTCGGCATTCGTTCCCCAGCTCCGGGCATCTTTCAGCCAGGGTCCGAGCATAAAATCCTTACGGGAGGCCAGTAGCTGGTCCATATCGCTAATCAGGTCCAGAAAGTCCTTACTATAGCGGGCAAAGGCCGCCTGATCTTTCTTTTCGTAAGCCGTTTTCCATTGCTTTTGAACAATCAGGGCGTAGTTCGCCAGCACCTGCCGGGTTACATCGACTAAATCATACCGGAACCCGTCACTTTCCACGCCCTGCTGAGCGGCTTGGGTGAATAAATCCCAGGCCGGTAATAGCTCAGCCGGCGGATAGTTAAGTTTAGTACGCGTCCAAATCGTTGTGGAATCAAACGTAGGACGTCCCGTAACGATTGATTCGGCTCCATCGCGGATGTCTTTGCCATTGTACACCGTGCGGCGTAACACCTGCCAGGCTTCGAGCAATTTAGGATTGGTCGTCCGGTAGCGATTTCGGGCGTACTTGGCCAGCCAGGAGTCCAGTTCAATCGCGTCCCGTTGCCAGGTGTGCTGCATCATCAGCTCATAAATGACGGGGTTCTGCTCAATGGCCTCCATCGTCAAACCAATCCCCACCAGCTTGCCCGCTTTCGGATCATTCAAATCTTTCGCTGGATTCGCCGCGACGCCTTCCATACGGCCAAAGAGGTTGACATTACCGCCGAAGTTATTGAGCATATTCCAGATCCAAGGTTTGCCGTGAAAAGCCTCCGTACGCTTCCAGACCGGCTCGATTTCAGCGGCCAGATCCAGCAGAATCATCCCATCGTCGGGTACGGCTTTGAGCAAAGCTTCGATTTGGGGAGCTTTCCAGAATTTCCGGTCGCTATAAAACAACCAGCCCTGCATGACCCAAACCGCTTTGGGATCGGCCTGACGCATACCTTCATAAATCCGCTTGCTCAGCTCGGAAAGGTACGCGGGATCGTCGGTAGGCGGTTCGTTTTCGTTGAAGGTATCGGCAGAATAGAGGTGGTCCGTACCAAAAAGCTTCGTCTGTTTTTCAAGGAATTTCTTACCAATTTCAGCAAACAAAGGGTCTTCCGAATCCAGAATGTAGGTATCGGCAAATCCGTTGGTCCAGTTGGTAGCCTTGAGTTTCGCCTGGGGATATTTTTTGCGGAAAGCGGCGGGTACGTGTCCCGTAAAGGCGGGCAATACGGGTTTCATCCCTAGTTCCCGTTCCCGTTTTACAATCTGTTCCTGAAGCGTTTTGTGACTATCCATCCAGCTTTGCGGCAGGGGTCCACCCCAGCCGTCCAGATTTCCCATCCAGAACCACGAAAAATACGCCGGGCCGCTGAAGAAATCCTGTAAATCTTCTTTCGTGAAGCCCATGTCCTTGTAGACTTCATTCCAAGTATACTCTTCTCCGGTAATGGCCAGCGGCATGTTGATTCCGTGCAAAGCCATCCAGTCAATTTCGCGTTGCCAGCGGGGCCAGTCCCACCAGCTCATGCTGTAGTTGAACGTACAATAGTTGAGGTAATAGCGGTACTGATATGGCGAGCTTTTGCTCACTTTCGTAGGAACTTTGGGTAAGGGAGACGGTAGATTGAGATTTGTACCGTTCCAGGTGACCTGGCAATGGGCGTATTCTGTCAGATAGTGATACAGGGCCGAGGCTACGGCTACGCCGTTATTTCCCCGGAGAACGATTTTTCCGTTGGCACTTTCTACTTCAAAAACATTTTCATCGGAAGCACTGGGTAAAGCCTCTACCGTAAAGGCGGAATGGTGATTGGGAATGACCCGCTGGATCAACTGGCGGGAAGCTTGTACATTCAGCTGGGCCCAGGCCGCCGAAATGCTTAGTACGCCAGCCAGTAGCAGCGATGAGCAGGAACGGGATAGATTCATGGTTCAAAAATGTAGCGGGAAAATGGACCGAAGGTCCTCGAACAGCAAACGATTCAAAGGATCTCAAACGCCCCTGATTGCCGTGCAGAAAGATCGTGTGGTACGTTTTTCACCGAAGAACGACAAATCGTTCTTCGGTGAAAAAGCTTGTTTTGATACTGGCAGTCTATGAAAATCTAGTAGTTACTATTCTGAACGACCGTACCGCCCGAAGCATCAATCTCGTATTGAGGAATGGGACGTAATAAATGTTTGGTCGTTAAAGCCTTATTCAGTTTCGCGTGCGGATTGTACGCCAGCGTACGCTCGATGAGCTTGTTGGTCCGTTTCAAATCCATCCAGCGGTTTACTTCACCCACTAATTCCCGGGCCCGCTCGTCCAGAATAAAGTCCAGCGTGATCTGAGCGGGCGTCAGAGCCGTCGTCAGTCCGGACCGCGAACGGAGCGTATTGACCAAACTAGCCGCTTTCGTGGTGTTTCCGGATTTCAGATAACCTTCGGCGGCCAGCAGATACGCCTCTCCGGCCCGCATCATGATCATGTCGCGAGTACCTAAGGCGGGCTGATCCGGGTATACAAACGGTGCTCCGGGGTTATCAAACTTGCGGAACATCGGGTAATGCACGTTCGTCACCCCATCGTTCGTGAAGTACTGATCGGGGTTGATTACCTTGTAGCGTTTCGCACTGATCTGAGCCTGCGTCCAGGAGGTTTTCGGGAAGTAGATCGCCGTATCGCCGATTTTGATCAATCCATCGGTACTCACCTTATCAGCAATCAGGGCCCGACGGAACGTGGCTTCTGCCCGCTGGTCTTTATCGTCGAACAAACTGTAGAAATACGGCGTCGGGTTACGGCCAATTCCGTTCTGGTACAGAGTGCCCCGCGTCATGCCGGGATAGTTAAAGTACTCGAACTTATACAGCATGTGACGCGTATTACCCCAGCCCAGACTGGACGTAACGCTACCGAACAGGTAGGAAAACACCGTTTCCTGACTTCTCACGTTTTCCGTTGAGAATAAACGGGCAAACGAGGATTCGAGCGGGTGATTGGCCACCACGGTTTCCGCCAGGCTGATCGAACGGGTTACATCCTCGCTGACGGCAAAGGTTTTATAACTTCTGGTCAGCAGTACTTTCGATAACAGGTGCCGAACAGCGTCTTTGGAAACCCGTCCGTATTCGCTGGGTTTGTCATCTACTTTACTGAGAGCATCTTCCAGGTCGGTGACAATGGCTTTGTACACTTCTTCTTCGGAAGCCCGGGGAAAGGACGTCTGAGCCGTATTGACCTGATTCAGTACCAGCGGTACCCCACCATAGTTTTCTACCAGG
>NZ_JBMDWJ010000240.1:0-6591 GCF_048595215.1 Siphonobacter sp. | reverse complement strand
TTCAATGTGCTCGGTTTTGGTCGTCGTACCAAAATTCCGCTGCAAGTTCAGGGAATTAAGCGTAATGATCAGAAACGTGGTCGCTGCCATAGTCCGCTCTCCGTAGCGAGCCGCCCAAAACAGGTTTTCGGCACTACGACTGGGCAGAGATGTCTGGGATTTCTGGAATAACTGCCGGGGTAGCCGAATGCGATCCGGAATGACTTCCGTTTCATCCGACACAATCCAGGTATCCTTGGCGATTCCGCCGTACTGATTGGAAAAGGTGAATTTGTCTTTCACGGGTGAACTTCGCGTCAACCCGCCCTGCATGACCTGATACCCCGCCGGAGTGGCCGTCAGAAAAGCCCGAATGGCGGCGTACCGGGGTTCGATTCGGTCATTAACGAAAGCAGGAGTTGTCGAGAAACTTATCTCTTCCTGAGCTACGTATTCGCTCGGGTGTTGGAGGATCTGGGTTCGTAATTCCTGTAGCTGATCGAACGTAAGCTGCCGTCCGTACACGGAACGGAATACCTGTTTACGATTGGCTTTTTTGATGATGAGGCGGTGTAGATTCTCCAGCACATACTGCCGCTCTTTGGCCTGCCCACACCACCAGGTTGCTACGGATGGCAACAGCAGATCTTCCTTTAAAAAGTACCGACTGACCGAGGGTAAAAAGGAATTCAGAGCCGTATTCTCCAAGATACTACTTCCCGGCGGGTTAATCACCATCACATGGCCATTCCGGATGACCTGTAGTAAACCGGCTACGCCCAGTTTAGAGCCACCGCGTAGTTCCAGAGGGTCGCACCATTCATCGTCTACCCGACGAATGATAATATCTACTCGCTGCAAGCCTTCGATGGATTTCACCCAGACGTAGCCGTTTTTGACCGTCAGATCATTGCCCTGTACCAGCGTAAAACCTAGGTACGAAGCCAGATACGCCTGCTCGAAATACGTTTCATTATTGGGGCCCGCCGTCAGATAGACCACATTGAGCTGATCCGCTTTTTCCCGGAATACCCGAAAGATGGCCTGCTGAATCTGCGTAAAAAAGGGTGAAAGTCGACTGACGTACTGTTTTTCGGCCAGCTCCGGCATGACCTTGCTGATAATCTGCCGGTTTTCCAGGGCGTAACCCGAGCCCGAGGGAGCCTGCGTACGGTTATCGAGTACCCACATTCGACCGTCCGGACCACGGGCCATATCGGCCGCGTACATTACTAGTTGGTGTTCCGTAGGCAGTTTTACATCCTGACAGGGACGGAAAAAACCCGTATTTTCAAACACCAGCTCGGCGGGTAGAATACCATCTTTCACCAGCTTGCGTTCGCCGTACATATCCCGGAAAATTAAATCCAGTAGGATGGCCCGTTGTTGCAATCCCTTCGAGATGGATTCCCATTCGGCCTTCTGGATCAAAAAAGGAATGGGATCCAGTTTCCAGGGACTGTTCATCCCTTTAGGGTCTTCGTATACATTATACGTTACCCCATTTTCCCGAATTTTATTCTTGATCTCCTGTAAGCGATTCTTGAGCTCCAGGTTTCCAATTTTCTCCAACGACTGAAATAATTTCTCCCAATGCGGTTTAATACTACCGTCGGTATTCAATATTTCATCGTATGAACTTAGCTGCGTTCGGTATGAATCCAGCAAGGAGTGAATCGTATCTGTTACCATAATGTACACGGGCTACCGGCCTTACCAACGGTCGATTCTATTCCTTACCTCTGCCTTAAACCCGGCCAAAGGTACGAGTTTCCAACTATATGGTCTTGTTTCAAAACCTAGCATATCCTTCGATGTCAAAATTTTATTTTACGGACACACCCATAAATAATATATAATTTTGATTTACAGGAATATACAAGCATTTATTACCAAATCCCTGGTTTGATCTGTATGTATCCATCCTTTATTTATCAATAGAATTATACCAGGGATTACGTAAATACTTGGGATGAATGGGCCACCTAAGCCGTATCGGTTTTGATTTTGCTTACCTTTGTCGCCAATGAAATCGCACGCATTTCCTACTTCCCCCATCATAGCCCTTACTCCACCCTGAGGTAAGACCACTTCCCGTTCGTAATCTTTCCGGATCATCTATGCCGTCGAAGCTGCTTTGCTTCGTCCGGTTTACTATTCATTTTCCATGACTACCCGATTAAACCTGTTCGACTTATCGCAAAAGGTCGACTACAAAACGGAATTGCTTTCGGGCCTTACCGTAGCCCTAGCCCTGATTCCCGAAGCCATTGCCTTTGCTCTCATTGCGGGCCTTTCACCCCTGACGGGTCTGTACGCGGCCTTTACTATGGGCTTCGTTACGTCGATTTTTGGGGGCCGCCCCGGTATGATCTCGGGAGCTACCGGAGCCGTGGCCGTGGTGATTGTCAGTTTGGCGAAATCGCACGGCGTTGAATACATTTTTGCTACCGTCGTACTGGCTGGATTCATTCAGATGGCGGCGGGGCTGTTACGGCTGGGTAAGTTCATTCGACTGGTCCCGCACCCGGTCATGTTCGGGTTTGTGAACGGACTGGCAATTGTGATTTTTCTCGCTCAACTGGATCAGTTCAAAGTAAGCGATGCCAGCGGCACCCTACGCTGGATGCAAGGCCCGGCCTTATGGCTTATGTTGGGACTGGTAGTACTGACCATGCTCATCATGTGGGGGCTACCCAAACTGACGAAAGCGATTCCCGCCTCACTCACGGCAATCGTAGTCGTGTCAGCGGCCGTCATTGGCTTACAAATCGATACCAAAACCGTGGGCGATATTGCTTCGGTACAGGGAAGTTTGCCACCCTTTCACCTTCCGGCAGTACCTTTTTCGCTGGAAACCCTGCAACTTATTCTACCCTACTCGTTCATTGTCGCGGGTGTGGGACTCATCGAAAGCCTGTTAACGCTTAACCTGATTGATGAAATTACCGAAACCAAAGGTCGTAGCAATAGGGAATGTATGGCCCAGGGGCTAGCCAATATCGTCACCGGGCTATTCTCGGGCATGGGCGGCTGTGCGATGATCGGTCAAAGTCTGATTAATATTTCTTCGGGAGCCCGGGCCCGACTGTCGGGAATTGTTGCATCCGTGATGCTGCTGGTATTCATCATGTTTGGAGCCAGTCTGATTGAACAACTACCGATGGCGGCCTTAACCGGTGTGCTGATCATGGTTTGCATCGGAACCTTCGAGTGGGCCAGTTTCAAAACCATCGGCAAAATGCCCGCTTCCGACGTATTTGTCATCGGGGTGGTAACGCTGGTGACGGTTTTCCTGCACAATCTGGCGTTGGCCGTTGGCGTAGGCGTTGTGATTTCGGCCCTGGTTTTTGCCTGGGAAAACGCCAAACGCATTCGGGCCCGGAAGTACGTGGATGAGCAGGGAACGAAGCACTACGAGATTTTCGGTCCACTTTTTTTTGGTTCGATTCACGCCTTTAATGAAAAATTCGACGTCAGCTCTGATCCGCAGGAAGTGGTGATTGATTTTGCGGAGAGTCGGGTGGCGGATATGTCAGCCATTGAAGCCCTGAATGCCCTGACGCGTCGCTACCGGGTGGCGGGTAAAACGGTACATCTACGCCATTTGAGTCCCGATTGCCGAAAGCTTTTACAAAATGCGGAATCGATGATTGAGGTAAATATTCTGGAGGATCCGACGTATCGGGTGGCTTCGGATTTAGAGTAAAGTTGATAGTTATTGGTTGTTCGTAGGTGCTAGCGAATGAAAATGACTTGGTAGCTTCCATAAAAAAAGCGGGCTGATCAGAAATCAGCCCGCTTTTTTTATGATTCACTTTTTCTTACGAAAGGTAACTGCCGATGGAAACGATGTCGGCGAATACACCCGTGGCGGTTACTTCCGCACCGGCTCCGGGGCCTTTGATGACCAGGGGTCGATCGTGGTAACGCTTGGTCGTGAAAGAGATGATGTTATCGGCTCCTTCCAGCGAATACAGCGGATGCTGGGGTCCTACGGATTTGAGTCCAAGTTTAATTTTTCCGCCTTCCAGCGTCGCGATAAACCGGAGCTTCTCGCCTTTGGCATCGGCCTCATCGACCCATTTTTCGAAGACGGGATTGCAGTTTTCCAGTTCAGCGAAGAAGTCGTCCACGGAGGGAGCCAGTCGGCAGCTTTCGGGCAACAGCGGCGTAATTTCAATGTCTTCGAAATCCGCTTGCATCCCGATTTCCCGGGCCAGAATCAGAATTTTCCGGGCGACGTCCTGACCACTCAGGTCGTCGCGGGGATCGGGTTCGGTATAGCCTTTGGCTTTCGCTTCGCGAACCACTTCGGCAAAGCGTAAGCCCGGACGGAAATTATTGAAGATATAACTCAGCGTACCCGAGAATACGCCTTCGATTTTCAGGAATCGGTCGCCCGAAGCAATGAGTCCCTGTAAGGTGTTGATGACGGGCAAGCCCGCTCCCACGTTGGTTTCATACAGGAATTTCACACCTTTCTTCAGGGCCATGCGGTGACGACGGGCGTACTCCTCGTACGGAGCGGCATTGGCCGTTTTGTTCGGCGTAACGATGGATACCGATGCTTCTAGCAGCCCTTCGTAGTAATCGACAATGGCTTTATTGGCCGTACAATCCACGAAGATACTGTTGGGTAGGTTCAACGCTTTTACCCGTTCAATGAAGGCCGACATATCTGCCTTTTCACCGTCGATGTCCAAACGTTCTTCCCAGTGTTCCTTTGAAATGCCCCCTTCGTCAATAACCATTACCCGACTGTTGGTTACGGCAATGAGGCGAAGTTTCAGATTCCGGTATTTCCGCAGGTAACTTTCCTGCTGCGAAAGCTGATGCAACAGCGTTTTACCAATCAGTCCCGTACCCATCAGGAACAGGTTCAGAGTTTTGACCTGATCGGCGAAGAAGCTTTCGTGAATGACATTCAGGGCTTTCGATAAATCTTTCCGCTCGATTACGACGGAAATATTCAGCTCCGAACTTCCTTGGGCCGTTGCCACGATGTTAATCCCGTTCTTTCCGAGTACCGAAAACAAACGACCCGACACACCCGTGTGCTGACGCATCCCTTCACCTACTACGGCAATAACGGAGAGGTCTTCCTGAATATCGATTCCTTCAATGTCTCCAATCCGGAGTTCGCCGGAAAATTCCGTTTCCATGATTTCCCGTACTTTACCGGAAAACTTGGGATCAATTGCAAAGCAGATCGAGTGTTCGGAAGAAGCCTGCGAAATCAGAATCACCGAAATTTCGTGGCGGGCCAGTACCGTAAACAGCTTGGCCGATACCCCGGCTACGCCAATCATACCAGAACCTTGTAGGTTGACCAGAGCCAGATTGTCGATGGAGCTGATCCCCGTGATGGTGTACTCGTGCGGGGGAGCCTGCCGGGTTACGATAGTTCCCGGATGGGAGGGATCAAAAGTATTGAGAACCTTGATGGGAATATTGGCTTTGAACGCGGGCGTCAGGCTGGGCGGATAGATCACCTTGGCACCAAAGTGCGTCAGTTCCATCGCTTCAGCGTAGCTGACCACCGGAATGGTAAAGGCATTGCGTACCTTCCGGGGATCGGAGGTCATCATACCGGGTACGTCCGTCCAGATTTCAATGACACTGGCGTTGAGGGCCGAACCGAAAATGCTACCCGTATAATCGGAGCCACCGCGACCGAGCGTAGTCGTCACGCCATCTTCGGTTGAACCGATAAAGCCCGTAATGAGCTGGAGGTTTTTATTCTTGGTAAAATGATGCTGAATCAGATGATTCGTCAACTCGAAGTTTACTTCGGCTTGTTGGAACGAAGCATTCGTTTTAATCAGCTTGCGGGCATCGAGAAAATCGCAGTCAACACCCTGATCTTTCAGTACTTCAGTCACCAGCGTCGTTGACAGGCGTTCACCGAAACTCACGAGCAGATCGGACGTACGCGGTGAAATTTCCCGAATCAGGGTAATTCCCCGCAATAAGTCTTCGAGTTCATTAAACAAACCCATGACATCGGCAATAACCCGACTCCGAAAACGCGGTCCGATAAAATGGTTAATGACTTCGAGGTGACGATCAGACGCCTTTTTCAGTACGTCCCGATATTCGTCATTACGGGCGGCCCGGTTGCCCATTTCCAGCAACTGGTTGGTAAAGCCACCCATGGCCGAGAAAACCACGGCTATTTTTTCACCGCGTTGAAGATTATCATGAATAATGCCCAAAACCGCCTCGATGGCTTTGATGCTTCCTACGGAGGTGCCGCCAAACTTTAGAACTTTCATACGCTAATGAACGGCCCGATCGCCGTCCCGATAAAGTAAATGAGCCCTTGGGGAATAGGCTATTTAGACAATGGAGCCGCAAAGATAGCCGAGACACTCATGATGAAGGTGAAGAATTGGAAATTCTGATGGAGAAAACCCAATTCCCCCGATTGATTAGCTCAGCCAAACCAGAAAGAGAGATAGATTATTTGGCTAAAAACGAAAAAATCCCGATGCTTTTATAGCTCGGGATTTTCAACTATTCAGGCGACTTTTTCCGTCTTTTCTTCTTGATGCAGCCATAAATCGTTGAACTTGACTCCGTTTTTACGTAACCATTCAAAAGAGCCCT
>NZ_JBMDWJ010000239.1:0-3545 GCF_048595215.1 Siphonobacter sp. | reverse complement strand
GAGCCGGTCAATGCCGTTCATAAATATCAGCACATCTATGCCTTCCTCCTGTACGGATTGGCCTCACTAAGCTGGGTATTACGCAAAGACTACATCAAGTTCTTCAAACAAAATATTGGTAAGACGCCCAACCGGAGTCATCCCAAGAAGGAGTATTTCAATTTATTCTTCTTTAAGGCGTTTTATTATACGCTGTTCATTGTACTGCCCTTGTGCGTTCTCTCCATTACCTGGTGGCAATTCATCATTGGTTTTCTGGTCATGCACTTCTTCGAAGGATTGGTACTGGGTCTAGTGTTTCAGTTGGCTCACATCGTTGAGCATACCGAATTCCCTGAACCTAATGGCGATGGTAATATTGAAGAATCCTGGGCTGTACACCAGATGCAGACGACGGCTAACTTTTCCTGCAATAGTACGCTGGCGTATTTCCTCTGCGGAGGCTTGAACTTCCAGATTGAACACCATTTGTTCCCTAAAATCTGCCACATACACTATCCTGAAATTTCCAAGATTGTGAAAGAGACGGCCGCGGACCATGGTATTCAGTATATTGAAAACAAAACCTTCTGGACCGCTTTGCAATCGCACTACCGAGTGCTGCGGAAATACGGCAAGGAGGATTACGCCGTACAGCGGATGAAGATGATTCCCGTTCAGGCCTAACGAAAAAAGAGAGAAATCAGCCCCTGACTTCTCTCTTTTTTTGCTTTCTTTGGGCATTCATAGCCGCTGGTAGTTCGCTGAAGAAGCCCAAAACGCTGAATCAAAAGATCGCTTTAAGCTCGTAGATAATTTTGTTGCGGGGAACGTCCTGAGAATCAAGTATGTTGGAAAACTTAACGGATCCACGTGCCGAATTCTGAGAATCAGACGTATTTTTGACCCGCAATTCTGTTCCTAAACCCTTTCCGTTAGTTTACACATGGCAGAAGTAATTCGTATGCCCCTTTTGAGTGACACGATGACTGAAGGGGTCATCGCTGAGTGGCTCAAAAAAGTGGGCGATACCGTTAAATCCGGAGATATCCTGGCCGAAGTTGAAACCGATAAAGCCACGATGGAACTGGAAAACTACGCAGATGGTACTCTTTTATACGTAGCTGCCGACAAAGGGCAAGCTGTAGAAGTGAATGGAGTACTGGCTGTGGTAGGCAAACCCGGAGAAGATTATCAGTCTCTGCTCGATGGCGGCTCTGCCAATGGCTCCGCACCGGCTGAGGAAAAAACCGAAGCTCCGGCCGCTGAACCGGCTCCCGCCGCTCCGGTAGCTCCTGAAAAATCAGAAAGTAAAGCAGTGGATCTGTCGAGCATCAAAGCGACGGCGGTCCGTATGCCCTTACTGAGTGATACGATGACCGAAGGCGTCATTGCCAACTGGGTCAAAAACGTAGGAGATAAAATTAAAAATGGCGACATCCTGGCTGAAGTCGAAACCGACAAAGCCACGATGGAACTGGAAAACTACGAAGACGGTACGCTGTTGTACGTAGGCGTGGAAGCTGGTCAGGCGGCGAAAGTCAACCAGATCATTGCGATTGTAGGCGAAGAAGGAGCCAACTATCAGGCTATTCTCGACGCTGAAAATGGAACGGCTCCCGCAGCTGAAGAAACCAAAGCCGAAGCTCCGGCTGAGGATTCGAAAGAACAGGCGGCTGATGCAACGCAATCCAGCGATGCCGAAGGCCGTATCAAAGCCTCTCCGTTAGCTAAATCCATTGCCAAAGACAAAGGCATCAACCTTTCTGACGTGACGGGCTCCGGTGAAAACGGACGCATCGTGAAGAAAGACCTCGATACCTTTACGCCAGCGGCGAAAGAAGCTTCGGCTCCAGCTGCAGCAGCTCCGGCGGCACCGGCCCAACCGGCCGCTCAGCCACAGAAACCCGTAGCGGTTCCTGAGCCTGCGGGCGAGTACGAAGACCTGCCCGTATCGTCGATGCGTAAAACCATTGCCCGTCGTCTGTCTGAGTCGCTCTATACGGCTCCGCACTTCTATCTGACGATGGAAATTACGATGGACAAAGCCATCAAGCTACGTTCGCAGTTGAATGAAATATCGCCCGCGAAAATTTCATTCAATGACTTTACTATTAAAGCTGCGGCTCTGGCTCTGCGTGAGCACCCCGCCGTAAATGCTTCCTGGCTGGGCGACAAAATCCGTCGGTACAAATACATCAACATCGGTGTAGCGGTAGCAGTGGAAGATGGTCTGGTGGTACCCGTAATCCGCAACTCGGATCAGAAAACGCTTTCGACGATTTCTACCGAAGTGAAAGACTACGCTGGAAAAGCCAAGAACAAAAAGCTTCAGCCGAAAGATATGGAAGGCTCTACCTTCAGTATCTCGAACCTGGGTATGTTTGGCGTTGAAGAATTCAATCCGATCATCAACTCTCCGGATTCCTGTATTCTGGCCGTAGGCGGAATCAAGAAAACCGTAGCCGTGAATGATGCTGGTGAGTTCTACGCCACGAATATCATGAAAGTAACGCTGGCCTGCGATCACCGATCGGTTGACGGAGCAACGGGAGCAGCCTTCCTGCAAACGTTCAAGCAACTCCTCGAAGATCCGATGCGGATGCTGGTATAGGATAGTTGATAGTTTCTGGTTGATTGTTGTTAGTAACACTGACTGTAGTTAACCAGAAATCACTTTTGATACGGTTCGTGGATAGTAGCAGTGATAACCAACAACTACCAACTATCCACTTACAACTATAAAGCGGCCCCGGATTTGGATTCGGGGCCGCTTTTTTAACCATGAATGAACAATGAAAGAAGCAGAAATTCACTCGACAACCGTACTGGGCGTCGTACATAATGGCGAAGTGGTAGTAGGTGCCGACGGACAGGCCACCATGGGAAATACGGTAGCTAAAGCCAACGTTCGGAAAATCCGGAAATTGTCGGGCGGAAAGATTGTTGCTGGCTTTGCCGGTAGTACAGCCGATGCCTTTACCTTGATCGAACGTTTCGAGGAAAAACTCAACGCCTACGGTCAGAACATGAAGCGGGCGGCCATTGAACTGGCGAAAGACTGGCGTACGGATCGCTACCTCCGAAAGCTGGAAGCCATGCTGATCGTTGCCAATTCCGAAGAGATTCTCATCATTTCCGGTACGGGTGATGTACTGGAACCCGAAAACGGTATTGCCGCCATTGGTTCCGGTTCCAATTTTGCTCAGGCAGCTGCCATTGCATTGAAAAAACACGCGACCAATTTATCGGCTGAAGAAATGGTACGCGAAAGTTTGCACATTGCCGCTGATATCTGTATTTACACGAACCATAATCTGGTGGTGGAAAAAGTAGGATAAACGCACCTGTGCAGTATATAGGTTTGAAAATGCCAGCGGAAGCTGGCATTTTTCGTTTAGGTGCCCTGAAAATTACCAATCAATCCGAAAACATTCCAACGATCTTTTCATGAAGGGGGTCTTGTACCAAATGAATGACCATGAAAAAGATTGGAATACTAGCATCGCTTACACTCCTGATGGGCTGTGACAAAGAGCAGGCGTACGACGCAAGAATCTACGGGA
>NZ_JBMDWJ010000238.1:0-37669 GCF_048595215.1 Siphonobacter sp. | reverse complement strand
ATCAAGGTATTGCCCTGACCAGCTCCGCGTACGTATACATCCTGATTGGTACCGAGGGGTCCCTGGGCCCCAACCACCATAAAGCCGGCCTGACGCGAAAGCAATTCACCGACGGACTGCGTAGCGTATTTCTGCAGGACTGAATCCGGGAGTATGGTGACAACTTTTCCGGTCTGGGAGAGTTTCTGATCGGTACGGTTGGCCGTCACAGTGACGGGCTCCAGCTGAGTTTCCTGAGCCCAAGCGGCCGTTGTAGCTAACAAACAGAGAAGAGTACTTTTGGTAAAAACGCTCATCGTTTTCTGAATAAAAGAGATGATGAGCAATCCGGTTACGCGAGATGAAAGGCATAAACGATACGGACGGGCGTCAGAGTCACCCGCCAATAGTCTACCTTTCCTAAACGACTTTTCACCCGAAAGCTCGAAATGGATTTCGTTCCAGGCAGGTCTTCTGGCTCGTTTCATTCCAGACACCTTCCCATACCGAAACGGGTACAGTGGCGAATTGTCTGGAAATTGGATTGTTTTGGGTTTTGTGTTCAGCGTTTTGAGTTACTATTCACCAGAACCCCAAACGCTAAACTCAACACTCGAAACGATCCCGAAACTTACAGCTACGGGGATAGCCCCGGATTTGCACCGGTGTTCCCTTTTAATCCGGTACCTAGAGGTACCGAAACCTAAAACGTCCGCAAAAGTAGGGAAAATAAAAATGCTGACCCGGTATTTCTCCGAATCAGCATTGGGGAATGGAATTGAAGTGTGATGGGGTTTGAGTGAAGTTTCAGGTTTAAATGGTTTCAAGTGTGAATAGGTTTGAGAGTAGTTTCAGATGAGAGAGGAGCTTGTAAGTACAGTGAAATGACCCTAGGCTATGAAGCCAATAACCTATTTCGCTCAACCTTGCACCCTACTTAAACTTCAAACTTCACTCAAACTTGAAACGCTACTCAAACCTTAAACTCCAACAAACTTTAAACTTTACTCAAACTTCACACCTTTTCAAACTTCAAACTCTCTTCTCAAACCTAAAACACCTCTCCATCCCTATTCATAACTCAAGCCATATTGCTTCAGCACCTCTTCGGGTACGCCTTCCCAGTTGTTGGGGGTGTTTCCTACGTAACCCAGATCGTCAAAGCCCATGCGAGTGGTGTAGAAGCCGGTGAGCGTCATGTCCCGCATTTTGTTAAAAAAGGCCACTCCTTGGGAGTACTGCGGCTTTGCCTGTTCAGGGTAGGCAATGTCATCGACGATCTCGATTTGCTGGGGCTTCGTCAGTTCTACAAACTTCTTGTTAAAGCGTTTGCGGCTTTCGCTGTCGAGCCAGGCCAGCCCACCCCGCAGGGGCGTCTGGTGTACGGGCTGATCTTTCGCCATAAACTCGATGAACGCGGGTACGCCCGCCTGCGAGGCACTCCCCGACTTCTGATCGGCGGGAAGGATAATGTCGCAGAGGACCGTAATCGTTTTCAGTTCGTGCGGCGTAAAGAACTTTTCCGCCTGAAGTTTGGCATCCCGAATGGCTTCGGATTTCTGCCGTCCACCGGGAATAGCCAGTGGTTTTTCGGGCGGTGCCGCCACCAGGTCCGTCGAAGGAACCGTAGCCATGCCCAGCGACCCGAGTGCAATGGATTTAAGTGTATCGCGACGTTTCATGTGTGTCAGTGTTTGAAGTTTTGAGTTTAGGGTTTTGAGTTGTTAGCTTTTCTGATCGACTACCCATTCATACGCTATTTCCAGTTCCTCTACTTTGGAAGACGGACTACTCAGTTGATACCGACTACCTTTGATCGAAGACTGATTTAAATACTGCATGAGTTTACGAATCATGCTAGGTATTTTAACTCAAAACACTAAACCCAAAACGCATCAACGCTTTATAAATTCTTCTGTTTCACTTGATCAATGATGTAGTCACTCGTTCGCATGGACATCGCTAAGATCGTCCAGGTTACGTTTTTGTCGCCCTGGGTGACGAACGGAGCGGCGTCTACGACGAACAGGTTCTTCACATCGTGACCCTGCATGAACGAGTTCAGAGCGGATTTTTTGGGATCGCTGCCCATCCGAACCGTACCGATTTCGTGAATGATCTTGCCGGGAGCTTCCAGACCGTAGTTCTGTTCTTTACCCGGCTTATTACCCAACGCAATACCGCCCATTTCGTGGATCATTTCTTCAAACGTATCCTGCATGTGCTGGGCCTGCTTCACTTCGTTTTCCGACCATTTGTAGTGGAAACGCAGCGTAGGAATCCCGTATTTATCGACGTTATTCGGATCGATTTCGCAGTAGTTACTTTCCAAGGGAATCGGTTCACCGCGACCGGCCATACCCACGTACGCTCCGTAGAAACGGCGGGCATCTTCTTTCAAACGCGAGCCATAACCACCCGAAGGCAATGACTTGCCATCGGTATAAGCATACTTGCCGTTCATGCCGTGAATCCCCATGCCGTAGCCGTACATGGGCATACCCATGCCGCCGCCGTACTCGATGTGGTAGCCCCGGGGGAAGTCCAGCTTTTTGTTATCCAGCCACCAGGGTGTGTATACGTGCATACCGCCCACGCCGTCTTCGTTGTACCGTTTCCGGTTCATCAGGGCCGGAACGAAAGCCGAACGGCTGGCTCCCGTCGAGTCATTCAGGTATTTACCGATGACCCCGCTAGAGTTAGCGAGTCCATTGGGGAAACGGGCGGATTTGGAGTTCAACAGCAATCGGGCGGATTCACAGGAACTAGCTGCCAGCACCACGATCTTTCCGCGTACCGTCCGCTCCTGTAGCGTAGCGGTATCCACATACGAAACGCCCGTACACAATCCCGTCTTCTGGTCCGTTAGTACTTCGCGAACCATAGCTCCGTTAATCAGTCGCGTATTACCCGTTTTGACCGCCGGTTTGCAGAGACAGGATGAGGAAGAAAAGTCAGCGTATACCTGACAGGCCCGGCCGCACTGCGAGCAGTAGAAACACTGGCCGCGTTCGTCGTTGATTTTTTTCGTCAGAATGGAAAGACGCGACGGAATGACCGGAATTCCCAAGTTTTTACCCGCCTTCTTGAGCATCAATTCGTGCAGACGCGGTTTGGGAGCCGGTAAAAAGTGGCCGTCGGGCTCGTTACGAAGCCCTTCTTTCGAACCGAAAATACCGATGAGTTTATCGACTTTATCGTAATACGGAGCGACATCGTCATACGTAATCGGCCAGTCATCACCAATGCCCGTAAGCGTTCCGCGACGAAAATCGTCGGGACCGAAACGCAGGGAAATACGGCCCCAGTGATTGGTACGGCCGCCGAGCATCCGGCTGCGAAACCAGTGAAATTCGGTACCCGGTGCCGCTGAATACGGTTCGCCTTCCAACTGCCAGCCTCCCCAGGCGGCGTCGAAATCGCCGAAGGGACGCGTGGTACTGGCTCCGCGACGAGGGGACTCCCAGGGGAATTTCAATTGCGTAATGTACTTGGGATCAGCAGGATCGTAGTAACCTCCTGCTTCCAGTAAACAGACTTTGGCTCCGGCCTTCGATAACTGGTAAGCCGCCATGCCGCCACCCGCACCCGATCCAACGATGATGACATCGAATACTTCGGGCGTTTCCTGGATGTGGAAATTGCTCATAAGCAGTGCGTGAAGAAATAGGTATAGACTCGTTGTTGGTACTGAAACTTAAAGGTAAAGATTTGTACGCTTACTTCTAGAGAAGTCAGGCTTTGAAGCAAGTAGAATTTTTCCAAGAAGGTATAGAATTCTTCACCGGAATAAAAAAGCTTACTTCAAAGCCTCAGCTTTCTTTGGACGTATTCCCTTAGAAACGCTGCAATTACTTAAAAATTTTACGAATTAGTTCTGATCGACGGGTTCTAAACGACTCGTGATGGAATTCCATAGATCAATCCGCTGACGGATCGATTCCTCCGCCGTGGCAATGGCTTCCTGCCATTTGGTGCCGTCGTTACCGCAGAGTTCCTGCACCATGGCTTCGGCCAGGTGACCGTGATGACCCCCGTCTACTTCAATGTGTCGTTCGAGATAGTACCGGAAGGTGTCGAGCTGACCCGGAAAGCGTTCGTTGAGATTGCGTACCAGTTCGATGAATAAATCCGGAATCAGGTCTTCGCGTCCGTACGTGAAAGCGGCAGCAATTTCGTGGGGACGATTGCGATCAATGACGGAAAATGTAAAGGCGACGAAATTCCGTGCTCCCTCGGGAATACCGGTATTTTCCAGGGCTTCCATTACGGATTTACCCTGCCGCAGGTCGGCTACGAATGTTTCAATGACCGTGGTATCCGCTTGTAGTTCCTGCATGGCCCGCAGGTACAACTCGTAGTGACTCATGCGTACGCCGTGCTGGTCGACGTCACTTTCCTCACCCGTTACAATTTCATTGATCAGGTACGCCGTGTTCCCTGAAGCCGTTGGTAACCAGGGTACTTGCACACACGTTAGTTGCCGTTGTAAGGCTTTGAGCAGCGACATAAAGTCCCAGACGGCAAAGGCGTGACTTTGGGTAAAGACCCGTAGAGCCTCGATGGAGTGAATACGGTGATAGACGGAGTGTTCAATTAACTGCTGACGTAAGGGGTTCAGTCGTTCGTTAAGCAGACTTTGAGGCATCGTTTTGGGGATTTGCGGTGCTGTGACTATAATTCTCTAAATAAAAGAGGCCGATGGCAAGCCACCGACCTCTTTTACTGGATTATATGGAATATCTTTTCAATTACTTCAACAGTTCTTTACGCGTCAAAATGGTCTCGAACATTTTGATGTCGTGCTCCGAATTAAAGACATTGAAAGGAAGGTAGAGATACTGATATTTTCCTAAAATGAACAGATACGCATCTTTTTCCTTCTGTACCGACTGAATCATGTTCCAGGGCAGTTGACCCCCTTCTTTCTTCTCGCGGTTTTTCCAGACAAAGATCTGACGGTTGTCGAATTCATAAACGAATTTTTCGAACATCTGCTTATTCTGTTCCACCTGCGTCGTGGCCGTGAACTGCATGGCCCGGAATAATCCGAAACCTACTGCACCTAAGACGGCTACCAGATAAATCCACCAGTTGGGATACGCATTGGTGACGTTGAGAACTACGTTGATGATAATTACAGCCACGGGGATCAGAAACCAGAACCATTCCTGCTTAATCCAGTCACGTAGGGCCAGATTGATGTATTTTTTGGGTTCGAGGCCACATTTTTTCGTGCGAACGCCCTGGGGCATTCCCATCTGACCGCTGTTAATGTAGGGCTGTTGGTAGCGATTTACCGGAACTTTTGCCATTTCTTCAGTAGTAAAAAACTAAATAACGAAAATCGGAAAGCTTGACGGGCTTGCTGGCCGATTCTCATCGAAAGTACAAAAATACGAAAAGGCGGGTGTACTAAATGATGTCGGCTCCGAGAATATCTTATCGACGGTCAATTTTATGATTTTTCCGGCGTACTATGGTTTCCGTACGAAGCGGACCCCGTAAATTCGGCCATGATTTCGACTGAAAAAACTTTGCTCCTGAATCCGGAACAACTCAAGCAGAAGTTACGCCGGATTGCGTTTGAGGTCTACGAAACCAATTTTGAAGAGCGGGAAATCGTTCTGGCGGGCATCGTAGGTCAGGGTGTCGTGATGGCAACGCTGCTGAAAGAACAACTGGAAGCCATTTCGCCGCTGAAGGTACAGCAGATTGACATTCAACTTCAAAAAACCGATCCCGCTTCCCACGCCATTCAACTAGACATTGACTCGGCTACGCTGGCGGGCAAATGCGTGATTGTCTGCGATGACGTGCTGTATACGGGCCGTACACTCGCCTATAGCCTAATGCCCTTTTTTCAGACGAAGCTCAAACGCTTACAGGTATCGGTGATGGTCGATCGCAACTACCGCCGCTACCCCGTATCCGCTGATTTTGTCGGCTACGCTCTGATGACCACGCTGAATGATCACATTGAGGTGGTACTGGAAGGTCCCGAGGCGGGCGTGTACCTGCGGTAAGCTCCAACTGTTTTGACTTTTCGGGTACGTTGAAGGTACCTGCGTAACTATTATCTGCTTTTGAAACGTTTAGCACTTTTTGCTTCGGGTTCGGGTACGAATGTCGAGAATATCGCTCGCTACTTCGACGGTCACGCCGAGATTTCGGTCGAACTGATTCTCTGTAATAACCCTTCGGCGGGCGTCATCGAACGGGCGAATCGCCTGGGCATTCCCCTTCGTTTATTTGATCAGCAGCAGTTTCGTTCCGGCGAGGTACTGAGCTGGCTCCAAGAAGCCCGCATCGACTGGGTCATTCTGGCCGGATTCCTCTGGCTGGTACCCAAAGAGCTGGTTGAAGCTTTCCCCAATCGAATTCTCAATATCCATCCGGCTTTACTGCCTTCGTACGGTGGCAAGGGCATGTATGGCGATCGCGTACACGAAGCGGTTGTTGCCGCGAACGAAACGCAATCGGGCATTACCATTCACCTTGTCAATGAACATTACGACGAAGGAAACATTGTTTTTCAGGCATCTTTCCCGATAGAGCCGGGTGATACCGCCGCTGAAGTAGCCTATAAATGCCACGAGCTGGAATACAAACATTACCCTGCAGTCATTGAAGAAGCCGTTTTGAAGGGAATCTAGTGCTTGTTACTCCATTAAAAGAAAACCTCCGCTGCTGAGCAACGGAGGTTTTCTTTGGTCTTTCCGGTCCTACTAGTACGAAGAACGCTCGCGGTTTTGAGCCTGATACGTCAGCGAGAACGTATTGTAGCCGAGCAATACATTTCGGGTAGCGGTTCGAATGGCTTTTCGATCGAAGAATCCTTCCGGTGATACGCGGGCCGCGTAGCCCTGCCACACCGTCTTGTTCATGAACGTATCCTGAAACTGAATGAGCAAGGTACCTTTCCGCAAAAAAGTCTTGTCCACTACATAGTCCACATCTGGATAGCGATAGCTCTTTACGTAGGTATTCAGTTTGATTTTGTCGGGATGCAGAGAATAAAAGACCAGTACGTCCGGTTGTTCGGTGGTATACTGAAAACCTCTCAGTTGCATTTGTCGGTTGATTTCGGCTGTAATAATGTCGTGTTGAAGTGTTGTATCCTGTGCAGTAATGGGATCGAAAGCGATACAATAGGTATTGTACAAATGCGTGTAATTGGGGGCGTATCCCGAGTGGATAACCAGACTTTTCGGATTACAGGCTGAGCATAGCACGCCCATAACAGCAAAAACAAATAAAAACTGTTTCATAAAAGTTAATGGCCGTGAAGCCGTATTTAAATGGAAATTTGGTTTTCTGAAGAATGGGGCATGCAAGCGGCATAAAAATCTAAAAAACAATGCCAGATTTTGACTTGCCAGACCCGAAGTACTGCTTTCGTAACCAGAGAGTTAAGCTAGTATGAGCACAGGTTGCTTGAAACGTTAAACTCCGCATTATTTGATAAAAATCAAAATAAATACGGCCTCTTTTTTTGTAGAAAAGTACATCCTTTTGCGGGGAACACTTCTCGGGATCGTTTTGCCCAACCGGTATGGTTTTAAGAATTTTTAACTTCCCCACTTCCCCATTAGGTTTTACTTTAACGATCCAAAATCAACCGCTATGAAAACTTTACGTTTATTACTATTTCTACTCACGTTAGGGCTTGTGTCTTGTACGCCCAAAGTTCAGGTGGTTACGTTACACAGTCCAAACGTTATTCTGCAGGATAAGGCTTTCGTTTACGAAACCGATTCGCTCCGCCTTCAATTTAACTTTCAGGGAGAAAATGGTGTAGTTCGGATGGACATCTACAACAAACTAGAGGTACCGTTATACATCGACTGGAAACGTTCAGCCTTTATCAAAGACACTGAAAAGTTTGATTACTGGGTTGATGAAGCTAGCTTTCAAGGAGAGTATTCGGGCACCTCTGCCAATCGATACCGTTGGTATTCCTACCAGGGTGGATCATTTAGTGGTACTCTTCGCAAAGAGGACCGGATTGCTTTTATTCCGCCCAAAACTAAACTGGTGCAGGCTAAATTCGTAGTAGCTCCTGGCAAGGCCTGGCGTTTTTCGAAAGAACCTACCGCTGTAGAGCAAATAGAGGTTCCAATTGTGGCGACTCAGGTAAAGAAACAGTCTTTGGTTCGTTATGAGTTTTCCGAAGCAAACAGCCCACTGAAATTCCGTAATTACCTGACGCTGTCCACGGACGCCCAATTCCGTACTGAATTTCACATTGATACTCCGTTTTACGCTTCCAAAGTCGAAAATGTAGACGGCCGCTATTTGTTCGGTTCTGCCTACTCGGCTTCGGATCTCAATACGCCTACGGCTATTAACCATTTGCCCGCTTCGTACCAGGAGCAGAATAAATTTTTGCTTAAGATTCCGGTTGACTAGCGAAGCTTTTGCTGCGTACGCACCCATTGAGCGGCCGCTCCGTTTTTGGCAAAAATCAGTCCGGTTCCCTGCGGCGTTTTTAGCTCGGCCGAACGTCGTACCTGCCCTTCGACGATCAAACCCGTCTGAGCGGAAGGTACGACGTTGAATTTTTGTTGTCCCATGCCTTTTAGTACGACTCCCCGGTTGGCGTCGTAACGGCCCAGTTCGGGCAGGCACTCGAAAAAATTACCCGTCAACACCAAATCCAGCTTTCCATCCTGATCGTAATCTACACTGCTGATTCCGTAAATGGGTGAAAACTGAACATCCCGGGGTAAGGCTTCAAAGCGGAAATTTCCCTTTCCGTCGTTCCAGAATACGCCCGTCCGGTCTTCCACCGCTGAACGCTTGAGCATACCCTCGCGGGAGCTTTCATCGAACAGATCTTCGACCGTTTTTTCGGCGTAATCCGTAAACTTCAGGAATTTCTTTTTGATGGAAGGTACCGCTTTCTGTAAATCCTGCTTGAGTACCATGGGATAGCTTTTGCCGGTTTCGGTCCAGCAATTGATGATTTGTTCCATGGTACCATTGCGGTCAAAATCGTTAACGTACAGCTCCGCCGGGTGTTCTGCCGAAGCATGATAGCGGTTGTTGCTACCCAGATTACCCGCTACCAGATCGAGATCACCATCGCCGTCGAGATCCCGCACGTACAGGCGGTTCCACCAACCCGTCAGTTCCGACAGTTGAGGCGATCTGGCCAGGCGTTGCCCCTTTTCATTCAGGAAAATGGTAACGGGACCCCAGTCTTCACTGATAATCAGATCGGGCCAGGAATCGCGGTTGACATCCGCCCATACCGCGTCGGTTACCATTCCAATGTTTGAAAATTCCGGGATATACCGTTTGGTCATTACCTTGAATTCTCCCCGACCATTATTGACGAGCAACTGACTCTGCGGTGACACGCCGTACTGTCCCGATACCATGCGACTTCCCACAAACAAATCCTGATCACCATCGTGATCGAAATCTGCCGCCGTGACACTGGAGCCGTTTAAATACAACAAGGGCAGGCGACGGTCACGAGTAAACGTTCCCTTCCCATCGTTCAGGTACAGACGATCTTCGAGTTCAGCGGAGCCGTCGATAAATTCATTCCCTCCGCTCACCACGTACAAGTCCTGGTCACCGTCCTGATCTGCGTCGAAGAAAGTGGCCGCAACGTCCTCGTACAGGCGTTCGGTATCCAGCATAATCAGCTCCTGACCTTTGAACGTACCATTGGCCTGTTGCACGAATAATTTTTTGGGCGAGCCGGAAGCCCCGCCGAGGTATACGTCATCCAAACCATCGCCGTTGACATCCCCTACGGCCAGCGGCGGCCCCTGCGTGGAGTACATCTGTTTGAGCAGCGGATCGCGGTTGTAGTCCACAAACGCATTTTCTACGTGGGTATAGTCCAGGCGGGAGGAAGCCGTTGCATCGGTGAAATAAGACGCACGTTTTGCTTCCATTCGGGGAGTTCCAGGTTTTGATTGACGATAATCCAGAACGAGATCCGTATCCGCTTTTACCTTCGGGAGGGCCTGTTGCTGACCATCCGGCCAGACAATCGTTACGGAATCAATCTTGGTTTCCGTTCCCAGGCCAAAGACCAGGGTCAGGTCCACGGAAGACTGAAAACCCCGGTTTGGCATTTGTTGCAGGAGTATCGTACGATTAGGCTGATACACCCGAACTTTCGCTCCTATTCCATTCCGGTTCTGGTCGGTTCCTTTCAGCTTTACGCGTAAAAAATGCTGATGATTGCGGTCGCTGGCGTGATTGCGGTAGACCAACAGGGGCTGATTGACGTTGCTCACAATCAGATCCAAGTCGCCATCATTATCCAGATCGCCGTAAGCCGATCCGTTCGAAAAGTTGGGATCAGCGAGTCCCCAGGCCTGAGCCTGATTACTAAATTTTAGATTTCCTTCATTACGAAACGCATAATTGGGAATGGGCTCCGAAGGCATCTTGGGTAGAAATTCCGCGAAATTGAAGCCCTGGGTCACCACTTGTTGCATGGTCTGGTCGTCGGAAAAAAAGGAGATAAAATCCTGATCCGAGATGGTTTTATACAGACCGTTCGCCACGAAAATATCCTTCTGCCCATCGTTGTCCATGTCGAACAGCAGAGCTCCCCAGCTCCAGTCGGTGGCGGCTACTCCCGCGTACTGCCCCACATCGCTGAACGTCAGTTTTCCCTTCGCGTCCAGTCCGTTGTTCAGGTGCAACATGTTTCGCATGTACTGGTAATGGTAGTCCTGACTGAGCTTGAACTGTTCCAGCTCGTAACTTTCAAACAACGTGGTTGTTTTCAGTCGGCGGTCGGTACCGGGTAGCATTTCCGTTACAAAAATATCCAGTCGTCCGTCGTTGTTCACGTCGGCGACATCCGCTCCCATCGAGGACAGGCTGATGTGCGGAAAAGTTTCCTTCAGCGATTCGCGGAATGTTCCGTCGTGATTGTTGAGGTACAGATAATCGTGTTCGTAGAAATCATTGGAAACATAAATGTCCGGCCAATCGTCGTCGTTTACGTCCCCTACCGTAATGCCTAATCCAAAGCCAATGACACTTCCATAAATGCCCGCTTTCTCTGAAACATCTACGAACTGTTTCGTTACCGGATCGGCATCTTTGTGAATGATCCGGTTTTCAAAGAACTTATGACCGCCGTCGTAATCGCGTTGATTTCGCAGGTTTTTATAGCCCAGTCGTCCGACCGGCATGAAGCTGTTATTGAGCAGAAACATGTCCAGATCGCCATCGCGGTCGTAGTCGAAAAAGGCGGCGTGCGTCGATACACCCCGGTCGTCTAACCCGTATTCTTTGGCTTTTTCGGTAAAGGTCAGATTGCCGTTATTGACAAAGAGTTCGTTGGCCCGGTCATCATTGGGACGGTTCCCTGCATTGCAGATGTACAAATCCAGAAGGCCATCGCCGTTTACATCCGCAAACGTGGCTCCGGTACTCCAGGCGTGCTTTCCTTTGATTCCGGCTTTCTCGGAAATATCCTCAAACTTAAAATTGCCTTTGTTGAGATACAGCTTGTTATCGCCCATGTTGGACGTTAGTAACACGTCGGGCAAACTGTCATTGTTGATGTCGCCGATGGCGACGCCACCGCCGTTGTAGAAATTCCGGTAATTGAAAATGTTCAGCTCCTTATCGTCCTTCACTTCATTGACGAACGTAATACCCGTTTGTTCCGCCGGAAGCGACTCAAACAGGGTTTCTTCCTGCTTCTTTCCGCACGCGGCCAGGACCAGAATCAGGGCCATTATCCGAATCAATTGCTTCATGGGGTATAGGGAATTCACTGAATGGGGTGCGTGTGGGTTTTAAATACTAGGAGCCGATCATTGTTCCGGCTAACCAGCCAGCGGGTGCCCGCTGCCGTTCGGAGGGCCTGGATATCCCGGATTTCGCCGGATACTGAAAAACCGGAAAAAGGTCCGGGGCTGGCTCGGAAGTTACCTTTGCCGTCGTTGAACAGTATAAGGCCGGGGTTCGCATTATACTGTCCCTGAGCCGGATTAACGCTATAGAGGTTGCCTCCGGTTAGTACGTCTGGTGTCCCGTTACCATCCACGTCGCCAATTGCAAACGCGTACAGTTTTGACCATTGGGCCGGAGCCGGCAACTCGTGAATGACAAACCGAAGGTCGCCTTTGTTCTCCAGCCAGACGGAACTGTAGCGGTTGATTTCAAATTCAGTCGCTCCGTTCAGCTCGCCTTTATTGAAGATGTCCTCGACGGTTTTTCCGGCGAAATCAGCGTAGGTGGTAAACTTCTTGTTGATGACCGAAGGAAGCTGTTTACCCAGTTCGTCTTTGCCCGCCAGCGGATAGTACGAGCCAGACTGATCTTCGTACGCCAGAATTTGTTCGGCCTGTCCATTCGAATCGATGTCTTTTACCCACATTTTCAAATGGTTAGATCCTTTTCGACGAAAACGACTATTTAGACCCAGGTTACCGAGTATCCCATCTTCCCGCCCGTCTTTATTGAGATCGCCCCAGGCCATCCGACTCCAGAAACCCTTCATTCGGGTCGATTCCGTACCGTCGGCTTCTTCCATCCGAATCGGTTTTCGGCTGAATTTTCCGCCTTTTTGTACGAAGAGTTGGGGCTCCATCCAATCGCCGATTACCAGTAGATCGGGTTTCTGGTCGCCGTCAAAGTCACTCCAGTGGGCATCCGTTAGTAAGCCGGCCAATCTTAATTCGGGAGCCAGCCGATCCGTTTGATCGCTAAAATTCCCTTTCCCGTCATTTACGAGCAGAAAAGACCGGGGTGGTTTACCGTAGGCATAAGCCGTCACGCGACCCGAAACGAATAAATCAATGTCTCCGTCTTTATCGAAATCCGCCGGGTACACGCCCGACTTATTCTCCAGCATTTTGGGTAACGCCGTACTGGCTTTGGTAAATGAACCTTTGCCGTCGTTGAAGTACAACAGGTCCTGTAACTGACCCATTTCGCCGTAGTATTCGTTCCCACCTGCGACAACGTACAAATCCAGATCGCCATCCCCATCGGCATCAAAAAACGTAGCCGCTACGTGCTCAGCCGATGAATCAGCGTCGAACGCAGGTTGCATACTACGGACAAACTGACCGTCGGGTTTCTGCGTGAATAGCTGCCCAACCTTGAGCTTGGCTCCGGGAATGTAAATATCTTCCAGGCCATCGCCGTTTACGTCACCCCTGGCCAGTCGCGGACCTTCCGTCGAAAGCTGAAAAGGCATCAGCGGTTCACGGCTAAAGTCGAAATAATCCTTGTTCTCATAGTGCGTGTAGGGAATGGGACCGGGCTGTACTTCCTCCAGTACGGGCGTCTCGGCCGTTTTCCACCACTGCGATACTTCCTGATTTTGGGCAGAAGTATACCGCAAGGTCAGATTTTGGTCCGTTTTAACATTTCGTAGGGTTTCTGATTTTCCATCCGGCCAAATCACCAGCAGGCTGTCGATCACGGTTTGTTTCCCTAAACCAAACGTTAACGTAGGTTCTACTGATGATTGAAACCCGCGTACGGGGCTGTTTTGCTGGTAAAACAACTGAGTACTGTCCCGCAGTAGTACTTTCACCCCGATGCCAAAAACATTCGCTTTCTCTCCCTGAAACTTTACTTTCAGGTAATGGTTCCCCAGCGTCTGGCGGGCTGTATTTCGATATACGCCCGCGGCCTCATTGATATCGTTACTGATCAAATCCAGATCGCCATCGTTATCCAGATCAGCGTAGACCGCTCCGTTACTTATATTTTCCTTCGCAAATCCCCAGTCCGCAGAGCGGTTTTTGAAATTGAAATCGAAGGGTCCTTTGGCAACGCCCTGGTACAGGTAATTGTGCGTTTTGCCCTCGGGCATGTGTTGAATGGATCTGCGAACGGCATCTTTCACCCGTTTATCCAAGGCGGCGTATACGGAATCCTGAAAGACGTATTTAATATAGTCCATGTTGTTGGGTCGCCGGACGATACCGTTGGTGATGAATACGTCCTTCACGCCATCGCCGTCGTAGTCGGCCCAGAGCGGTGCCCAGCTCCAGTCTGTAGCGGCCATGCCGAGTTGAGCGGCAATATCCACGAAGCGTTTACCCTGTAGGTTTAATTGCAGACAATTGCGTGCATACTGATAGTGATACCCATAGCTGAGTTTGAACGAAAAAACGTCGAACGCATCTTCGCCCGCCGATGATTTTTCGACGGTTTCATCTTCGGGATACATATCCAGCGTCATGACATCCAGCCAGCCATCGTTGTTAATGTCGGCCATATCGTTGCCCATCGAAAAGCGGCTGGTATGAGCAAATGTTTCCTTTAGCTTTTCAGTAAAGGTGCCGTTTCCGTTATTGTGATAGTAGTAATCGTCTTCGTGAAAGTCGTTGGAAACGTAAAGATCTTCCCAGCCGTCGTTATCTAGATCGCCCACGGAAATCCCCAGACCGTAGCCCATGGGTGCTCCGTAGATACCCGCCTTTTCGGATACATTCACAAACAAGGGTTTCGCCTGATTTCCCTTATCAATGATTTTATTTTCGAACAGGTAATCCCCCGCTTCATTGTCCCGCAGGAACCGAGCATTTACGTTGTTGTACGAAATGGCTTTATGAATGGCGTGATTGAGCAGGTAACAATCCAAATCGCCGTCGTGATCGTAGTCGAAGAAAGCCGCCTGCGTTGAAAAGCCCGTAAAATCTAACCCGTACTCGGCGGCCTTTTCCGTAAAGGTTCCGTCGTGATTGTTGATATACAGTTCGTTGGAACCTTCCAGTCCCCGGTAATTTCCGACGGCACACACGTACATGTCCAACCAGCCGTCACCATTTACATCAGCCATACTCACGCCCGTCTGCCAGTCGGCAAAACCGCCGACGCCGGCCTGCTCGGTAATGTCTTCAAACTTCCAGTTTCCTTTATTGAGGTATAATTTATTCTTGCCACGGTTGCTGACGAAGTACAGATCCGTTAGTCCATCATTGTTAATATCTCCCGCCGCTACGCCTGCTCCATTGTAGAAATACAGGTATTCGACAATATTCAGGCTGTCATCATCTATAACGGTATTCTGAAACGCAATACCCGTTTGGGTCGAATCCAACGTTTCAAACAGGGGTTTTTCATGGGAAGAAGTACAGGCCGTCAAGCCTAGTAAGAAACCACTCGCTACGATTAGTACTTTCAGGACTATGTTACACTGATCACGCATTGATTACTTGTTTACTGAGGCTAGTATCAATACAGGCCCCTTCCCAACCTGGAAAGGAGCCTGTAAAATAAGGTAAAGCATCTAAAATTAATAACCCGGATTTTGCTCCAACAGAGGGTTACTGTTTCGCTGCGTAGCCGGAATCGGCATCAGGTTATACTTGGAGTCCGTTACGGGTTTAAACTGCCAGGCTTTTTCAGTAAAGGACTTGAAGCGAATCAAATCCGTACGGCGACGTCCTTCGAAAGCAAACTCCCGTCCGTATTCTTTCAGCAGGTTGTCCAGGGTCATATCGGAAGCCGTAAAATCAGCTACACCGGCCCGTTTCCGAATCTGATTGATGTAAGGCAGAGCCTCCGCCACTTTTCCCTGCCGGAATAAAGCCTCGGCTTTGGTCATCAACACGGATGCATACCGGAAAATTGGAAAGTCGTTATCCTGACTGGTAATCAAGTTATTCGCCTGAATTTCGAATTTCTGAAAACGAACGCCCTGATACGCTAAAGCCCGTTCCAAAGCATTGATTTCCGGGGTAAAATTCACGTCATGCCGTTGTCCATCTACGCGGTCATCGTACTGAATAACTCGTCCATCGGGACCCGTCTGCGGACCAGCTAACCACATTTTCTTACGGGCATCCTGATCGCTAAACGTTGAATAAAAATCGGCGTACGTACAGTAGCCATTCCAGGGGCTATTGGCCAGTCCGTACTTCTGCTGCAACGCGTAGTGGAGGGTACGCAATTGGAAGGTGTTCCCGGTAGCAAACGTTTTGTCATAAGGAATGACGAAAATGTTCTCGGCTCTTGATCCGTTCCGATCGTTATTGACAGCAAAGTTGTCCAGGAAGTTCGGCGATAGCGAATACAGTTTTGAGTTGATCACCGAGTCTGCTTCTGCGGCGGCCTGAGCCCAACGAGGCGTACCCGTAAAAACTCCTGCGTTCAGGTACACGTGAGCCAGCAGAGCGTGTCCGGCACCGCGTGACATCCGTCCGTACATGGCAACGCTGTTTTCATTCCGCATCAAAGGAATCGCTTCTTTCAATTCCTTTTCAATAAAGTAGAAAACGCTATCCCGGGGGCTTTGTCGAGGGTTTCCGGCGGGAGAATTTTCCGTCAGAATGGGAACCCGGCCAAACAAATCCACCAGATAGTAATAATTCAGAGCCCGGATTCCCCGCAACTCCGCAATTGTGTTCTCCTTATTTGCTACGTTAGACTCTTTCAGAGTGCCAATATTGATATTAACGTTAGCAATACTGCGGTAAAAAGCTTCCCAAGCTCCGTTAATGTTTGATGGAATAACGGGCGTAAACTGATGGCGGGCTAACTGTTGCCAACGACCATCATCATACCAGTCAGGTCCCCGCGTCGGTACTACCACTTCATCCGTAGTGGTTTCCTGCAACACAAAGGGATCGTCTACGAAAGACCGTAACGTTCCGTAGGAGGAACCAATAACGGCGTTCAGATCGGATTCAGTAGCTGGGAAATTACTTGCATCGGCCCGATCATATACGGTAGAATCCAGATTGGTACAGGATTGATTGAAAATCATCATCCCTGTAAGCCCGAGTCCGTATAAAATTTTAAGCGTTTTCATAAGAAGTATGATATTCTATAAATAAGCCTAAAGCTTATTACTGATTACATAATGAATTTACTCGCTACTAGCCTAGAATGTTAATGAAACACCGGCTACCAACGTGCGAGCCCGCGGGTAGTAAGAGACAGGGTCAACGCCCGGTGACAGGTTCACCGCCCGGTTATCGTCGCTGATTGAACCATACTGGCTACGCGAATCTCCAGTACGTACTTCTGGATCAGCTCCACGGTACTTCGTAATAACGAAAATGTTTTGACCGGAAATGTAGACCTGAGCATTCTGAAGAATTTTCTTCAGACCCGGAATGCGGTAACCCAAACGGAAGTTGTCCAGCCGTACAAACGAGGCATTTTCCAGCCACAGATCCGACCAGGCAGAGGATACGCCCGTGCCGATACCCGTCGTGAAGGCATCTTTCAGCAAGTTTTCGCCGGGAAACCGGTTGGGGTTCGCAAAGTAGATGTACATCCCGTTGGCTACTTTCTGACCTAAACTCCCGCGGAAGAAAAAGGATAAATCCCAGTTCTTGTACGTGAAGTTGTTTTGCCAGCCCAAAGTCAGCTTGGGTTGAGCGTTGCCCAGGTAGGTACGGTCGGCACCGGCAGGTTGCGTTCCTCCACCCCCTAAATCCTGATAAATGTACTCACCACGGTCGTTGAAACCCGTTACGCGGGGACCGTAGAACGTACCGATGGGATAGCCTTCCTGCAATACGATGGGGGAAGCAATACCGCCCTGTCCGCTACCGAAACCACCGTAAAGGATAGGGTTACTGGTGTTGTACTGAAACAGGTCATTACTCAACGATACGATTTTATTCGTATTGTGAGCCAGGTTTAGGGTGGTACGCCACTCGAAATCCTGTTTGCTGATGGCCTGGAAGTCCAGAGCTAATTCAACCCCTTTGTTGGATACCCGACCTACGTTTGCCAGGACGTTGTTCGTTCCGGCAACGAGTTGCTGTGAACCATACCGGGAGCCAATGGCAACGGGATAGTTAAACAACAGATCGCGCGTGTCTTTGTAGTAAAATTCCAGCGAGCCCGTCAGGCGGCCTTTCATGAAACCGAAGTCTACCCCGATGTTGGTCATGGCAGAGGTTTCCCATTTCAAGTCTGGATTCGCGTTTTGTGAGTAGAAGTAAGCCGTTTGGAATCCACCGTTGGTATAATACGATCCTTGCGAACCGTATAAACGCCGGGCTGCGTAGTCCGCAATACCATCCTGGTTACCCGTGACACCGTATCCGGCCCGCAGTTTCAAATCGCTGAAGAGGTTACTGCTTTTAATGAAATCCTCTTCAATTAAACGCCAGCCCGCTGATACGGAGGGGAACCAACCCCAGCGGTTATTGGCACCGAAACGAGAAGATCCATCACGGCGGATATTGGCCGTCAACAAGTACTTTTCGTTGTACGAATAGTTAAGCCGACCAATCAGACCTACCAGGATCGCTTCTGACTTGTACGAGTTTACCCGACGGTTGGTCGATCCATCCGCGTTATCGTTACCCGATTCCAGGTTATTGTAACCAAAGGCATCGGGAAAATTGCTGTGCTCGGCACCAAAACCTTCGTTGCTAACTTTTTGATACGTATGACCTAACAGAACGCTAAAGTTGTGTTTATCAATCGTATTCGAATAGTTAACGGTGCTTTCAATCAAGCGATCCAGTACTTCCTGGGTTTCCCGACGGGCCCGTGAAATACTGTTTCCACTACCCCGGAAATAACTGGGGATGAAGAAACCATACAGGTAATCAAACGTACTTTGCGAAGCATTCACCCCTACTTTCAAACCTTTCACAATTTCGTAGCTGGCTTTGGCATTCAGTAACGTCTGACGCTCTTTGCCTTCATTCGTCAACTGCATCAGACGAGCCAGTGGGTTTTCTACTTCAAACTGTCCCTGGGGCTGGTTGAAGGTTCCGTCGGCGTTGTAAATCGGCTGCGTCGGGTTGAAACGTACCGCTGAACGCAGGGCTCCGTAATCGACGAATTTTTTGTTATTCGTTTGGTGGGACAGTAAAAGTTGAATTTCCAAACGATCGTCCAACGCTTTCTGTACCAGGTTCAAGCGAGCGTTAATCCGGTTGAATCCGGAGTTTTTCACGATACCGGGCTGATCCAGATACACCAGTGAACCCCGGTAGCTAAATTTTTCGGCTCCACCACTGACGGCTACCGAGTGGTTCTGCGTCCAGGAAGTTTGGGTTACCTGATCAATCCAGTTGGTTGAAGCTCCAAAGTCCTGACCCGTGACGTTCCGTTCCGCCAATTTCGCCCGAAATTCGTCTGGCGTCAGGAACCCAGGACGCCGTACTTCTTTGCCCATCGAAATGTAACCACTGTATTCAACCGAGGTACGACCTGCGGTACCTTTTTTAGTCGTAACAATGATTACGCCGTTTGCCCCGCGTGAACCGTAGATCGCCGCGGCAGAAGCATCTTTCAATACGTCAACCGACTGAATATCTTCCGGAGCAACGCTGTTCAAGGGAGCACCTGCTACCCCATCAATTACAATCAGAGGCTCAGAGTTGGCGGACAGCGATGACGTTCCGCGTAAACGAATGGTAGGACGGTTATTGGTAGGATCACTGTTGGGAGCACTAATCACCAGACCAGATACTTTACCCTGTACGGCTTGTAAGGGGTTGTTCAAGACCCCCGCGTTAAAGTCTTTCGAAGTTACCGTGGCAGTGGCTCCGGTTACGTCCGCTTTCCGCTGCGTACCGTATCCGACGACGACGACTTCCGAAAGCGACTGAGAATTAGGCTGTAACGTTACATCGAGTGTGGTCTGGTTCGTAATATCGATTTCCTGCGAAATCATACCAACGGACGTAAAGCGAAGTTTCGAACCGGATGTAACGCTAATCTTATACGTTCCATCGGCGGCAGTTTGTGTACCATTAGAAGTACCAACGACTAAAATGCTCACACCGGGCAGATCGCTTCCATCTTCAGCTGAAGTAACCTTTCCAGTAAGGGTTCTTTGCTGAGCCCAGGTCGTCATGTGGAGAAGAATCATTAAAAGACTCAGACATGCGGTAGACCACTGTCTGAATTTACTTTTTTGACCCAACGAGCTACGCTGCAAGTAAGTCTGTTTCATCATTTGTAAGGGTTATGTATTGTATTAGTAAACTTGGTTAGAGCAAAGTGTCCATCTAATTAGAAAAGAACAAACCGGATCTCTCGAATTTGTCTAGTATATTATTAGATGGATACATTTTTACTGCTTCCCGGTACGCAAACTACAATATTTAATTCATATAATACAATTTCAATCTTATTGTTTTCAAAAAAACAATTTAGTCATTTATACTCATAAAAAAGTATAATTTAAATACCTCATCGTTGTATTTTACAAATGAGTTTTTTACGCCTAAGTATTTTTTTTACTGCTTGGTCTTAATTTTATGCAAAATCCAGGTACCAACGGATTCGCCCTGACTAAAGCCATCGTCAATCGCCGTTTTGAAGTGAATTCCGCCATACAGCCTACTAATGGCGGCTTCGGTTGCCGCCGCTTTAAAGGAAGAGTACTGACGCACGGGTAATCCATACGCTAGTTCAGAGGAATCGGCAAAGGTTAAATGATCCCCCAACACGGCCGTTAACGTAACCGCTGAGGCAGCGGAAACGACACTATGCCCGGATGGATATTCAGGAAAGGGTGGTGTTTGCAATAAAGGCTGCCACTGATCATCGATTAGATTGTTGATGTACGTTTCTGGTCTAATACGAACCGTACGGTATTTTTCATCCCAGCAAGCGATGAATCCATCAAATAAAGCGATGGACGTAAGTAGGTACGCTTCGGCGGTTTGCATGAAATCTTTCTGGGTTTTCCGGGTGGTAAGACCCACGATACTCATCCAGTGGCCGCCTGGGGACATTTTCTTGGTAGCGAACGCCGCGTGCCCCTGAATATTCATTTTGAACGGATTACAATCCCAGAAATTTGCGATTTCCTTCTCCTCTTCAGTACTAAACTTTACGGCTTCGTATACCTCTTTCGCCTCCTTGTAACAATCACTGGCGGGATTATCGCTGTAGGCTGGAAAACCCTTAAGCCGGAATTGCGTAGCCGAATCCAGGGCCAAAGGCCGGATTTTGGCCCAGAATGGTTCCAAGGCATCCATGTACGCGGGTGGCGTGGGTACCCAGCTTCCTTTTTGATTCGTTACGGTATAGCGGAATCCCCGGGTTTCCTTATACTGGTCTTTTAACGAGTACGCAATGACGTGTTTGGCCACCGCCTCTCCATACTGCATGGAGCGATCGTACACGTCCGAAGGCAGAGCCTTTTCAAACGATTCGTAAAAATCCTTTTCAAAATCATCAATCATACCGCCTGAGAAGGTCCACTGCCGACCGACCAGCAGAAAGGCCCGACTACTGGCCAGTGGAAAGCAGTACTCCTGATCGGCTTCGGGCTTGGGCGTAGCCGTGTACTCATTCAACTGTCCCGCCATGCTTCTATACTGCGGATACGCAGGCAACAAGGCTTCGTACGCGGCTAGACTAGAATACGCGTAAATACGAGCGGCTACGGGCGGTCCGAATACATCGTGGATGATGACCTGGGTCAGTTTGCGTTCAGCCTTTCGTAAAAATTCAGGATTATTGGTAAGACGGGTGTATTCCTGCTTATTTTTCTGACAGCTACTGAAAATCAGCATAGGAAGAAGTAAGAGGAGGGGAAGTCGCTTCATTCGAACTTACTATAGTATAATTTTATTGCAATAAATTACCACAAAAATAGCAGAACTCATAGCATCGTTGTCGTTTTTAGGAATTAACTATAATTTTATTTTCATACGATTTCCTAGTAATCTGATCCTTCTAGATTCCTCTTAACCTCCGTAGAACAAAAGCATCAGTCGTATCTTTGCCGGAAGCAGTTGTTCGCAATGCATTCCGTGAACGTATTCCCAGTGGCTTTCCAACCTAACTTAGAAACAGAGTTATTGCTGCATGAAACCTAATGTACTACACCTGAGTACTCTGCATCGGGGGGATGATTCGCGAATGGTCCTGAAGATGGCGGTTAGTACGGCCCTGCGTTACCCGACTACCGTACTAGCGACGCCACCGCTGAGCTCCTCTGCTTCAGTAAATTTCATTGCAATTCCCTACGAGTCTTCGTTACTGAAACGGTTGCTTTTCGTACACCCACGAGTTTTGTGGCATAGTGTACGAATACGAGCGGACATTGTACACGTACACGCCCCCGAAGCCTTACCCGTTGCGTTGCTAAATCAGTGGTTGGGGTCAAAAGTCATTTTCGATGCGTACGAAAATATGGCGAAGCAACTCGATGGCAAGCAGATCAACAACGGTCGGCTGTTTCGCTGGTTCTTCCGACTCTTCGACCGTATCGCTCGCCGGAAGTTTTACTTCATTTTCGCGGAAGATTCGTATCTGGAATCGTATACGGATATACAGAAGCCGTCCATCGTCCTGCATAATTTCCCGGACCTTTATTTATTTCCTTCCGCTGCTCCTTCAACGACGGGTGGCCCGCCCGCCTTTTTCTATCTGGGACAAATCAGTAAGGCCCGTTGCCTGGATATCATGATTGAAGCGTCCCGTCTCCTGCGGAAGGAGTACCCGGATTTTCGTTGGCATATTTTTGGGAAACCGGGATTCGATCTTCGCTCCTTTGAAGAAATAGAACAGTTACCCGGCTATGCGGAGGTCAGAGAAAACTTGATCTTTTACGGACATACACCGGCTCCGGAAGCGTATCGAATGGGAGCTGGATGTTTGGGCGGGGTCGCCCTATTACGACCCATCGGCGATTTTCCCGGATCGTATCCCAGTAAAATCTTTGAATACATGGCCTTGGGTTTGCCCGTTATTACGTCCAACTTTCCTTTGTATCAATCAGTAGTTGAGGAAAACGAATGTGGCTTTTGCATCGATCCTACTGACGTGGAGCAGTTGTATGAGTCCCTGAAGACTTTAATTGAGCAACCTACCGTCCGAGCACAGATGGGTGAACGCGGCAAACGGGCCGTCCGGCAACGCTACAACTGGACTCACGAACAACAGCGGCTGCTGGATTTTTACGAACGTATCCTTCAAAACTAAAAGGCTCATCTGAAGAGGAACCTTTCTATCTTAGCGATTGTGTACCCAAACGGCCATTTTCCCCACACCCCGATGACTCCAGAGGTGGTACGGAATGGCTGTAAATTTTGCCCCGCCGGGGTTTTCTCCTTTGATGAGTACACTCGTGGTGATGAAATCCGGAGCGTTAACGGCTTTTAGTTTCGTCTGCTCATTGATGGAAATTTGCTCGACCTCGCCACCGTTATCCACGCCCTCCACGCAGTACACAATCGGGCCGCGTTCGAGAGCCACCCGGCCCTGATCCGCTTTCACCTTTTCGTGAGCCAGTACCTTGCGAATGGGCATTGGTAATTCCATTTCTACGACATCCCCTTTCTTCCAGGTTCGCTGCAGTACGGCAAAGCCTTTTTCGAGCTGATACGCAGCTTTTTTTCCGTTGACTTTAATCGTGATGGGCTGAGCTTCGCCGTTCTGATACCGGTACAGATCGCCAGGCATGGGTTTGCCCTGAGCCCAGCCGGGAATTCGAATTCGTACTGCAAAGTCCGTAGCTTTTTCGGGCGTAAGTGTCAGTTTCTGAAAGCCATTCCAGGGATAATTGGTCTCCTGCGTTACGGTCAGAGGCTGGTTATTAAGAGACACGTTAGCAGTACCGGCCATGAACAGATTCAGGTACAGATCATTATTTCGGACGGCGTACACATAGCCCGGCAGAGAAGGCATGACGCGGGTAACGTTGGTGGGGCAACAAGAGGTCGCAAACCATTCGACCCGGGTCGCTTCACCGTTGAACTTGGTTACGCCATCGGCAGCCAGTGGATTAGGATAGAAGAAATGCGTACCGTCCAGCGAGACCCCCGACAGAAAGCCGTTGTACATGATTCGCTCGAAGACGTCCAGGTAAGCGGCATCGCCCGATTCCAGAAACATCCGGTAATTCCAGAGCATCTGAGCTACGGAAGCACAGGTTTCGGCGTAGGCTTCCTGATTGGGTAATTCGTAATCTTCCCCGAACCCTTCGTTCATCCGGTTGGCTCCTACCCCGCCCGTCAGAAACATTCGCTGATCTACGGCGTTGTGCCAGAGTTTATTGAGGGCTTTGCCGTAGGTTTTGGCTCCCATTACCGCATCTACATCGGTCATACCCGCGTACAGATAACCCGCCCGTACCGAGTGACCCACCACTTCGGTCTGCTCCGTTACGGGAATGTGATCCTGGAAGTACAAACTATCGGCGTGCGAAGCACTACCGTCGGGTTGCTGTACGATGAGAATCCGGCGAAGGTCCTTGCGACCCCGCATATCAATGAAAAATTTGGCCAGATCCAAGTATTCTTTCTTTTGGGTGGCCCGGTAGAGTTTGACCAATCCCAACTCAATTTCTTCGTGGCCGGGTACCTCAATTAACTTCTCCGGACCGAATACCTTCAATAAATAATCGGCGTTTTTGGTGGCTACGTTTAGTAAGGTTTTCTTTCCGGTAGCCTGGTAGTGGGCCACGGCGGCTTCGTACAAATGGCCTACATTGTAGAGTTCGTGCGAACCATTTAAGAAATTAAACCGGGTATAGCCGGCTCGCCAGTCCCGGTCCATTACTTTATCGCCCAAAATGGTACGAATCGTGTACAGGTACCCATCGGGTTCCTGAGCCGCCGCGATTTTAGTAATGACGGTATCCAGATACGCTTCTAGTTTCGGATCGGGATGGCTAGCCAGCGAGTACGAAGCTCCTTCGACCACTTTGAATACGTCGGAATCATCGAATCGCTGCCCCTGAAATTCTCCTTTCTTCAACTTCCCCGCAATAGCAAAATTGTCAATCCGACCCGTTTCCTCGCACTTCTGAAAAGCAAAGGGAATGGTTTGCGTACGGTTAGTTTCAATCCGGGGCTGCCAGAAAGCCGAAGTAATTTTAACGTTCGTAAAGGGTACGGGTTGGATGGGATAATCCTGGCTCCGAGCGGAAAACGTCAGGATTGAACCGAGTATCGCAGTGGTCAGGAAGGTACTTTTTCTCATAAAATGCCAGCTTGGGTACGTTTAAAACGCATGTTCTCAAAAAAATGATACCTCTTCGCTTCAAACGGTCTGAAAAATGATCGGCCTTGGCTGAGTTGTTCAGCCAAGGCCCGCTTCTCGATTCCTACCCTACCATTCACTCAAAAGCCTACTCCATTTCCGCTACTCTTCCGCCATTCAGCTGAAGCATACGGGTTACACATTCAGGGATTTCCTCCGTGTAATGCGAAACGTACAACAAGGTACGGTCCGTATTTTCACACAGACTATCGACCGTATCCCGAAAACGAATCATCTGATCCGTATCCAGTCCCTGACAGGGTTCATCGAGAATAAGTAGGGGCGGGTTTTTGATTAAGGCCCGAGCCAGCAATACCAGCCGTTGCTGCCCGGTGGAAAGCTGAGCCAGTCGTTTATCGTGATAAGCTTGCAGTTCAAACGCCGTCAGGAATTGTTCAACGTAAGCGGCTTGTTCGTCTTTGAGTTTTTTGAACAGACCCATAGTATCAAACAGCCCGGAAGCTACCACTTTCCAGACGTTTTGATCGCGGGGAAAGTACAAATGCAGCTCGGGAGAGACGAATCCAATGTTTTTCTTGATATCCCAAATGCTTTCGCCCGTACCCCGTTTCCGGTCAAATAAGTCAAAATCATTAGCGTAAGCCTGCGGGTTATCGCCCGTAATCAAACTCAGTAAGGTAGATTTTCCGGAGCCGTTCGGACCAAGCAAGGCCCATTTTTCGCCCCGTTTCACCTCCCAGTTTATCCCGTCCAGTACTTGGGTTTCTCCGTAGCGAATCGAAATATTTCGCATGCGGATGGCATACGAGAAAGCCGCCGCGGACGTCAGGGGTTCGGGTAGCTGAATCTGGTCCCGCCGCTTCGCTGCGGCAGGGGGTACATAGTTCCATCGCAGCAAGGACTTGCCTTCGGGTAACTCCAGTACGTGCGTAATGGGGTTGGGAATATCCGTCGGCGGAGCGACCAGAATCAGCGTCGTACCCGTTTCGGCGATGTGCGTGAGAATGTCGTGCAAAGCGGCCCGGCTCGCTACATCCAGTCCAACAAACGGATTATCCAGTAAAAGTACCTGCGGATTTTTCAGAAAGCTCAGCGTGAGCAGCGTACGCCGGGTTTCGCCGTTGGAAAGCGAGGTAACATGCCGATCCAGCAAATGACTAACCCGTAACCGTGTAGCCACTTCCTGCACATACGCCTCCTCGTAAGCCAGCGGCGGTAACTGGATCGAATGAGCATCGACTGTACCTACGGGTTTCACCTGGTTTTGCAGGACTTCCCATACCGTTGGACTTTCCACCGATGCATAACTGTTAAACCGTTGCTGATAGAAGGTGGCCGAAGCGGCGATGTTTCGGTTAAAACTAAAATCGTTGGGTACTAATTCGATGCTTCCTTTCGGTAGATTCGAATGAAACACGCCTCCCAATACGGATCGTTTTCCGGCCAATATGGATAACAGCAAAGACTTTCCCGAACCCGTAGGTCCTACCAAGGCCCAGTGTTGGCCTTTTTCCAGCGTCCAGTTTAAGTTTTCGATCAGGGTTTCTCGCTCCCAACCGATGCGGGCATTTATCAATTCAAAATGTACAGACATTCGCTACTGCTATTGTAGGCCAGGGATTGTATACTCCCAGCCGCGTTACTCATTGGTTATTTTTTCCACTTCAGGGTATTCACCAGGTGCATTACATCCTGCTTGATGTACTCGACCACCGGAGCCAGGGAATCATTCTCCGTAGCCGTTTGCAGATACATGGCTCCGCGTAGGAAATGCTTCGTGGAATCTGTTGTATAAAACTGCATATGACTGGGTACATCTCCGGCGATTTCCAACAGGGTAAAGGTCTGTCCAGACTTACCCAGGGCGACGGCATCTTTCAGTGCATAAGCCTTTTCCTGATGTTTAGCAGCCAGCTTGTATGCGTCGGAAATAAAGCCCCGCAGGCGTTCTTTACTGCCCTGTACGGGCTTGTAAGTCAGTTGAACATTCGCTTTCAGAGACGGATACGTAATGAAAATCCAATGGGGCTCGGCTCCTTTGAACGTATCCGGTTTGATTACTGCGGCTTTGGAATACTCGAAGGTATACGGATGATTTTCCGTGAGGGGCTGATACGCGTGCGGGGGTAAATCAATCCGGGGAAAGCCTTTGGGTTTGGGCGTATAATCTTCGCTACAAGACCATAAAATACTACTCATTAAAAGCGTCAGGAGGCTGTAAGAAAGAGTTCGGAGCATCTTTTTAGTGGTCTGTTTTCCGTTTTCTGTTTCAGACCTTACGTTCAGGAAAACGGTAAATGCTATAACGAAAAGCGGGAATCCAACTGATGGATTCCCGCGAATTTATAATTATTTTCCTAGGAGTTTAGTACCGATGTTCGTTTACTCAAACAAGTTACCCAGGCCGCCCAGTACCGAACCACTTTCTTTGCCACTACCCGTGACACTGGTCATGGAACCCAGGGCATTCGCTAGTTTTACAATCGGCATCGACTGAATCCAGACCCGGCCCGTACCCGAAAGGGTCGCCAGGAAGATACCTTCACCGCCGAATACCATGGATTTTAAACCACCTGAACGCTGGATGGAATAGTTGATTTGTTGCTCAAAACCTACGATACAGCCCGTGTCAACCCGTAGGGTTTCATTATTCAGATACCGCTCAATGACAACTCCACCGGCGTGGATGAACGCCAGTCCGTCTCCCTCCAATCGCTGGAGAACAAAGCCTTCCCCACCGAACAGTCCCGAACCGATTTTTTGATTGAACGTGATCGCTACTTTCGTTCCTAGGGCGGCACAGAGGAAGCTATCTTTCTGGGTAATGAGGGCCTGTCCCGGTAAATTGGCCAGATTGATGGGCAGTACGGTACCTGGATACGGAGCTGCAAAAGCCACTTTACGCTTGCCGTAGCCACGGTTGGTAAAGTGCGTCATAAAGAGCGATTCGCCCATCAGCTTCCGGCTTCCGGCCTGCAGGAGTTTCCCCAGCAACCCGCGATCGGGTTCCGAGCCATCGCCCATTTTGGTTTCGAACTGAATGCCATCTTCCATAAAGAGCATGGCTCCGGCTTCGGCAATTACCGTCTCGTTCGGATCCAGTTCGATTTCAACGATCTGAATGTCTTCACCAATAATCTTGTAATCAATCTCGTGGCTACGCATGGTAGTGTTCAGGTTTTAAAGCGTTTGAGTCGTTTGATAAAGGGCCAGTAGCTAAAATAAACGTTTATGGTTTCAGTGGCAATCACTGCTTTAAACTATTCTATTCCAGCAACTTGTATAAAATTCAATGTACTAAATACGGCTTTATGCTGCTGACTCAAACCCCGCAACCTGAAACGTTCCAAACGTGGTTACTCCCCTAATTCCCGTTTGAGATCGTCCGGTAAATCGAAATCCTCCTCTTCTTCTTCATCCTCACGTTTACGACCCGGCAAAGCCTCCAAGTCATCCCGATGACGAAGTTTTTTATCGTCTACCGTCCGGTTTAGAAATTCGTTGATCTTGTCGATGGGCAGAGACATATTCAGCTCGCCAAAGTTATTAATCGTAATATCCAGGCCTTCCAAGTCTTTATGAACTCGCGGCTTTTCGGGTTGAACGGGCTTTTTTGGTGATTTCTTAGCCATGGCTTTTTTAGTTTATAGTTTTCAGTTGTCGGTTTTCAATTCGTACTCCTATTCTAAAGGATTCACCTGCTTAGCTCAAACAAACCCGTACCAACACCCTATTGAAAATTGAAAACCGACAACTGAAAACACTATAAAACTTTCGTTAATCGGTTGATGACTTCTGCTTTACCCATGATTTCCATGGAAAGCATCAGATCCGGCCCGGCGGCGGCTCCGGTCAGTACCACCCGAAGGGGTTGCATAACTTTACCCAGCTTGATGCCTTTCTCATCGGTCACCTTATGCAAGGCTTCCTTGGCCGTTTCGGCAGTGAAAGGTTCTACGGCGGGCAAAGCTTCGGCGTAAGCCTGGACTACCCCGGCTACATCCGCGTTCCACTTGCTGTTCATTACCTGCTCATCGTACTGCGTGGGTGCTTCGAAAAGAAACTTCGACTGTTCGACGATTTCCTGCGGGAACGTGACGCGGTCCTTCAACAAATGCACGATACTTTGTACTTGCTCAATCGACGACGAAGGAAATGACGCTTTCAGTAATTCGGCTACCGATTCATCCGAACGTTGCCGCAAATATTGCTGATTGAACCACTTGGCTTTCGCAATATCGAAACGGGCTCCGGCTTTGTGAATCTTATCCAGACTGAACGCCGTAATCAGTTCGTCCATGGTAAACATTTCCTGCTCGGTACCAGGGTTCCAGCCCAAAAAGGCTAAGAAGTTCACGACAGCCTCAGGTAAGTACCCGTCCTCGCGAAAGCCGCGGGCCACGGTACCCGTTGCCGGATCTTTCCATTCGAGCGGAAATACCGGAAAACCGCCCAGATCCGCGTCACGTTTCGACAACTTGCCATTGCCTTCGGGTTTCAGCAACAGTGGCAAGTGAGCAAATTCAGGACGTTCCCAGCCAAAAGACTGGTATAATAATACGTGTAAAGGAGCCGAGGGCAGCCACTCTTCCCCGCGAATGACGTGCGTAATACCCATCAAATGGTCATCCACCACGTTCGCCAGGTGGTACGTCGGCATACCGTCGGCTTTGAGTAAAACTTTATCATCGATCTGGGACGAATGCACGTTTACCCATTCCCGAATCAGGTCTTTAAAGCGAATTTCTTCTTTGGCCGGTACTTTCAGACGGATTACATACGGCTCACCGGCGGCAATCTTCGCCTGTACTTCTTCCAGCGGCAAGGTCAGCGAGTTTTTTAAACGGGTCCGCGTGATGCTGTTGTACTGAAAAGCCGAACCCTGTTTTTCAAACGTCTGCCGCATTTCGTCGAGTTCTTCCGGCGTATCGAAGGCGTAGTAGGCCTTGTCCGTAGCCACGAGCGTTTCGGCAAAATCGCGGTACATGTGTTTCCGTTCCGACTGACGATAGGGTTCGTGGGGACCGCCCACGCCGATGCCTTCATCGATGGTGATACCCACCCATGCCAAGGCTTCGAGGATGTAATTTTCGGCTCCGGGTACAAAGCGGTTTTGATCCGTATCTTCAATGCGAAGGAGCATCTTTCCACCCGTCTGGCGGGCGAACAGGTAGTTATACAAAGCGGTACGAACGCCGCCAATGTGTAAGGCTCCCGTGGGACTGGGAGCAAAACGTACGCGAACTTGAGTAGACATAGTAATAGTTTCGGATGGCGGATGTACGAGCTGTCGATACGGTCTGATCGATTCGTAACCTGGCTCCGCTCCAGTTGCTGTGACAAAGGTACTTGTTTTCCAGGCGGGGTGTTTCGTTTTTTGCGTACGATTCGCTTTTCTTCCAACAAACGATGGCTGATTTATCTTTTTTGAATTTCCATACCCACCGTATCGAACCCAACAAAGGGACCGATAGTATTTATAATGCCCCTTTTTCGGAAGCAACGCCTACGGGGCAACGCATCAGTCTGGGCATTCATCCCTGGTACATTCAGGAAACGGCCATCGATTCGCAAGTAGCCCTGATCGAACAGGCTCTTCAGCAAAAACAATTGACTGCCGTGGGCGAATGCGGACTGGATCGGCTGACGGAAGCTCCACTTTCCCTGCAACAAGCGGTATTTGAACGGCAGTTGTTACTGGCCAATCAGTATCAGATGCCGGTCATTATTCACTGTGTACGGGCGTTCCCTGAATTAATTGCGTTGGTCAAGCGATTGAAGCTGAAGGTTCCATTGATTGTACATGGCTTCAACGCCAATGAGCAGATTGCCCAGCAATTGCTCCAGCACGATTTCTATTTTTCCCTCGGTCATGCGTTACTGAAAGAAGAATCGAACGCTTCGAAATGCCTGAAAATGATTCCGTTAGACCGACTTTTTCTGGAAACGGATAATCAGCAACTCCCCATTGATCGTATCTTTGTGGAGGCTTCCCGGCAACTGAATTGCTCTGTGAATGAGCTACAAAATCAAATCTGGCAGAATTTTCAGCGGATCACGGCCTGATGAAGCGGTATCCTTAAAGAGATGAGTTGGTTATCAAGAACTGAATTATTAATCGGGCCAGAAGGGCTCGATTTGTTAGCAAAGGCCCACGTTCTGGTGATTGGCCTGGGTGGTGTAGGCTCCTTCGCCGCCGAATTTATCGCCCGCTCGGGTGTGGGTGAAATGACTATCGTGGATGGTGATGTGGTAGACCCCTCTAACCGAAACCGTCAGTTACCCGCTCTGGCAACTACGCACGGACTTTCCAAGGCCGATCTCATGGCCGAACGATTGCTGAGTATCAATCCGGAATTGAAACTGCACGTACGCAAGGATTTTCTTTCCCCCGAAGCCGCCCGCGAAATTCTGAATCAGCCCTTTGACTACGTCATGGATTGCATCGATTCGATTACGCCGAAACTGACGCTGCTGGAAACGGCGTATCAGAAGGGGGATCGCATCATCAGTTCGATGGGAGCAGGTGGAAAATTTGACCCAACGCAGGTACAGGTGGCGGACCTGTTTCAGACCAAGTCCTGTACCCTCGCCTATTACGTACGCAAACGGCTGCGTCGCCTTGGGGTGCAATCGGGAATCAAGGCGGTGTACTCAACGGAGCTGGTACGAGCTGAATCGCTTATGCATACGGATGGTTCGAACTTTAAACGTTCGGCGTACGGAACGATCTCCTACCTGCCCGCCACGTTCGGAGCCGTCTGTGCTTCGGTCGTCATTCGGGATTTGCTGGGCGAACCCATCGCCGATTACGAAGCTTCCCAACTAGAGGCCCGGAAAAAGGAACAGCGGAAACGGGAAGAGTTTTTCCGTTTACAGGCGAAACGCAAAGCCAGACAGGCCTTAAAAAAGTAGGGCTGGACTAAAGTCCAGCCCTACGAAAAGGGTCGAGCTTACAGCTCTTATTGGGAACGTTGGGTTTCTATTGCATAGTTTGACTAACCATTAAGCTACCGTTTCTTATCAAAGAGAGCCGTAATCTTGATCCCTATTCGAGGCTCTCGGACTAAAGTCCGAGAGCCTCGTCCGTTCAATTAATAACCCGAATTTTGCGGAAAAGCTGAGGCACCGCCCGTAGTCCGGTCAATTTGCGTTTGCGGAATAGGCCGTAGGGTATGGAATTGCTGAATGTTAGCCGCTGCGTCCGGATTGTACTTCTTCACTCGCTCTACTAAAACGCCCCAGCGTTTGAGGTCGTACCAGCGGAACATTTCGCCGGCTAACTCGCGTTCGCGTTCTTCCATGATGAACTCCATAGTCAAATCGGAAACTTTGATCTTCATCGCTTCCTGCTGCCCAGGCCAGGCGGCCCGTACCCGAACAACGTTAATGGCGTCGGTGGCTTCCTGCATTTTACCGAGTTTCAGGTTTGCTTCGGCCAGAATCAGGTACGTTTCAGCCAATCGCATCACGAACCAATCGCGACTTCCCCACTCCGCCGTTACGTCCTGCCGTAGCGGATCGAAGAATTTCTTTAGCGGCGGAAACAACGTAGGTCTGTACTGGCTAGGTACCAATATTTGGTACGGTTTAGCGGCTCGTTGATCCTGTGTCCATTCCACCCCAGGAATAAAGATGGCCGTATCTCCCGCCGCGAACGTAACTTTCGTTTTCGAGTTGTCGAACACGTTGGTAAACGTACCCGGATTATTCGCATACCAGGTGTCCTTGAACGTTTTCTTATACCGCGAATCTTTGTTACGGTCCGCCGGATTAAAGACTACGTTCAACATATAATTCGTCGGCATATACCGTTTCCAAGGCCGACCGTTGGCCAAATCCCGCTTCATACCCGCCTGTACATCGTACTCATTCCCAAAGAATAAGTGAGTTTGATTGCCGTTGTAAATCGTTCCCGTGTTGCTGGAGCTAGGCCCAATGTCCGTCAAGGCATCATTCGTGTATTGAACGGCAAAAATGATTTCACTATTGACCTGATTCGCCTGATCGTAAACACTGGCAAAGTCGTTTAATAAGGCGTAAGAGTAGTTTTTCGTCACATTCTGAGCGTAGGTCGCAGCCTTGGTGTAATCATCCGCCGCCGCCGCTTCGGAGGTGGCTTTGGTCAGATAAACCCGGGCGAGCAAGTGTTCGCAGGCTCCCTTCGTGGCCCGACCATAATCGGACGTAGTGGTAGGCAACTGCGTTACAGCTGCTTCCAAATCAGCCGTGATCGCCGCATAAATGTCCTTAACCGGAGCCCGATTAAAGTCTTTTTTCGCTTCCAGGTTTCCCGTTAGCGTTAAAGCAACCGGCCCCCAGTTTTGTACCAATAGGAAGTAATGATGAGCCCGTAGAAACCGTAACTCAGCGATCCGCGTGTTTTTACTGGCATCCGCCAAACCAGCCACCTGACCCGCATTGGCTTTGTCGATGAGGATGTTCATCGTATTGATCGCCACGTAGAGGTTGTTCCATAAATCCCTCAACAAGTCGACATTGGAGCCAAACTGGGTGGTGTACTGATTCATGTACTTGTAACTACCGTCCGCTCCCATGGTATATGTATCGGTACCGAATACCGTCAGGTTCGTACCAATTTCGCGACCGTAGTAATCCCGTAAGGACGCATACGCCGCCCGCACGCCGGCCTCAAAACCCGCCGATGTATCGTAATACTCCGCTCCTACGGATGAAATGGCTTTTTCATCAAGCAGGTTACTGCACGACTGCCCCGTCAGCATCAGACTGGCAATCAGAAGAGAATACACTATTTTTTTCATGAATATTTTCCGTTGAAACCGAAAACGGTGTTTCCAATCGTTGGCTAAAATTTCGCGTTGATACCGAAGATGAATTGTCTAGCAGAAGGCGTTTGGCTTTCGGTTACACTATCCACCGTTTCGTTATCAATTCCTTTGTACTTCGACCGGTACTCCGAGAAAATGAAGGGTTGCTGAGCCGCTATATAGGCCCGCAGACTACTCATTCCGAGCTTCTTCGCAATACCTTCCGTGAAATTGTAACCCAGGTTAATATTCCGAACTTTTAGGAACGTACCGCTGAAGTAACGTAAGGTACTGGAATAGATAGGCGACTCCTGATTCTGGTTCGGACGAGGGAAATCGTTAGTTGGGTTATTGGGGGTCCAGTAATTAATATTCAGGTTATTGTACCGACCCGCCAGCGTATTAAAGGTCTGGTGGAAGGCACTCGTGATGGTGCTCCCCACGCGAGCATACAGGAAAAACGACAGGTCAAGTCCCTTGAAGCTAAAGCGGTTCGTCATACCCGCCGTGAACTTGGGAATCTGCGAGCCGATGATCATCCGGTCGTGGTCCGCATCAATTTTTCCGTCGTTGTTAACATCGAGCAGTTTTACTTCCCCTACGTTCTGACCGTATTTTTTAGCCAGTTCCTGCTCATCCGTCTGCCAGATACCCACTTTCTTGTAGTCGTAAATGGCCGTAATGGGTTGTCCAATAAAACGGGCATTTCCAATATCATCCACTTTACCGTTAAACAATTCACGAATCTGCTCTTTGTTTTTCGTGAATTGTAAATCCGTTGACCAGCGGAAGCCATTCGCAGCATCGATGTTGATCGTCGACAGCGTAATTTCTAAACCCTGGTTACGAGTTTTACCCACGTTCCGCAGTACGCTTCCGTACCCGCTCGTGAAGGGTAACTGATCGGAAAGTAATAAATCCTTCGTATCAGCCTGGTACACTTCGATAGAACCGGCCAGCCTTCCCCGGAAGAAGCTATAATCTAAACCGACGTTGGCCGTCGTCGTGGTTTCCCAACGCAAGTTCGGATTTCCGATCACATTAGGACGATAACCGTACGCTCCGATGGTATTCCAGGCGTACACCGTACGGGACAGCAACGTCTGCGTCTGATACGGGTCAATAGCCGTATTACCAATGGAACCCCAGCTACCCCGAAGTTTCAACTGATCTAGCCAGCTGACGCCTTTCAGGAATGCCTCGTTGCTCATGTTCCAGCCCAGGGCCAACGAAGGGAAAAAGCCGTATTTGTTATTCTTACCAAACCGCGAAGATCCATCGTACCGGCCCGTCAAGGTAAACAAGTATCGATCATTGTAGCTGTAATTAACGCGGGTCATGAACGACTGTAAGGTCCACTGCGTCAGTCCGGTACCCACACCCGCAATCGTCGAGGCCTGACCCAGACTGTAGAATTCCTGCGTAGAAGCGGGAATACCATTCACGTTGATCCGAGCCGTTTCGTAGTTGTCCCGCTGAATGGAGTGCAGAGCCGTAATGTTCAGATCGTGTACTTCGCGGAATTGTTTTTGATACGTCAGGATGTTTTCCAGCGTGTAGTTAAATCCTTGCGAGTAATCGGTCATACCGCGAGGATCACCGCCCCGACGGTCATTGGTAAACGTACCCCAAAAACGACCAAAGCGACGGTTGGTAAAGTCCGGTCCGAAATTGAGTCGGTACTTAAGTCCATCAACGATATTCCATTCCCCGTACAAGCTGTTGAAAATACGGATGGTTTTCGTTTCGGCGATGTTGGCTCCGGGTACTACTTCTGCTGCCGGGTTTGACTGCAAGCCATCCGACGTAGGTAGAAAAATCAGGTTGCCGTTATCATCGTAGGGTTTTCCCAGCGGATTTTCCCGTAAGGTTAATCCTAGTGGATTAAAACCGTTACCACCGCCCGGATAGAACGTATCATTTCCATTGCCAACGCTGTATACGGCGAAAGTCGACGTACCTACTTTAATGCGTTTCGTAATCTGGTGATCCAGATTGACCCGGAAGGAGTACCGCGTAAAATCCTGCGTTTTGATGATTCCCTTGTCCTGGAAGAAGTTACCCGAAATAGCAAACTGCGTTTTTTCACTACCGCCCTGTACGCCTAACTGGTGACTTTGGATTTGCCCTGTACGGAAAATATACGACTGGTAATCAGTCGTACGATTGTTAGCAATGCCATCCAATTCTACCGCTTCGAAAAGTTTGCTATCCGCAGCGGGATCTGAGTCACTGTACCGACCAACGGCTCGACGGGATTCGCGTTTGTACTCGGCGAACTCAGCACCGTTCATGACATCAATTTTACCCAGTACTTGTGAAATACCGTAATACCCATCATAGCTCACGATCGTTTTGCCGGTAGTACCCCGACGGGTAGTAACGATCACAACGCCGTTAGCTCCCCGAGATCCGTAGATAGCGGTTGCGGAAGCATCTTTCAGTACCTCCATCGATTGAATATCGTTGGGGTTCAGGTCGTCAATCCCACCCGCCAATGGAATCCCATCGACTACGTACAAAGGATCATTGGAAGCGTTGATCGAGCGACGTCCACGAATCCGTACCGTAACCCCCGCTCCGGGTCGGCTACCCGATTGTACGACATCGACCCCGGCTGCCCGACCCTGTAAGGCCTGTCGGGCGTTGGTAATGGGCAGTTCAGCAATTTCCTTGGAACTTACGGAAGAAATGGCTCCCGTTAACTGGCTTTTTTTCTGGGTTCCGTAGCCAACTACTACGACTTCCGATAATTCAGCCGACGAAGACGGAATGACTAATTCCAGTGAATTTTGATTGCCAACGGGGAATTCCCGCGTAAGATAACCTACGGAAGAAACGACTAGCGTAGCATTTTCGGGTACGGTTAGGGTGAAGCGACCCTCGGCATTTGTTACGGCTCCCCGCGTAGTTCCTTTGACTGAAACGCTGGCTCCGGGAATGGGTTGCGTATCGTCTCCGGTAACCCGACCGCTAATGGGCCGATCCTGAGCAAATACATTCCAACCAAGTCCGAGCAAGAATAGACTTAGTAATAGGTTCTTCATACAAGGGTAGAGGTTATCGTTTAAGTTAGTCTGATAAGATTACATCGCTAAAATGACCGCATTTGTCTACTCAAACCCTTATTTTTTAAACTTTTCTAAGAAAAAATTTAATATAAGTACTTATTAAATAAATTGATGATTTAAATAATACAATACAAAAGGCCCTAATCAAGTAGATTAGGGCCTTTTGTATTGTAAAAATATAAATTAGAAGCAGTATGTAATTCCCTAGAAGTCAGTATTTTATTAGCCTTTCATCCAACGTACCAAAGCAATTTCAGTAAATAAAAAAACTAAAGCTGCGATGATGAACCACTTCCAAAGGTCTTTTCCCACGTGCTGTTCTTTATAGGCCGAAGCAACATCGGCTTTATTCACGTTATCGAATACCTGTACATTCTTACGATCTTTAAAGATGGCTCGTAACTCATCCGGCGTGTACACCTGCATTTGCGATTCTTCATGGCCGTGGTTGAGGGCCAGCAAACGCACCAATTGGTTATTGAGCCGCAATTCGTAATAGCCTGATTCCAGTGGCGTACTACTCTGGCTCGACTGCGGTAACTCCAGATGCATTTGTGTACCAATCATTCGCTGTACCGGAATGAGTTCCAGTTTGTCTTTACGCAATTGGTACACTGCATTCTTAGGGCTACCCGTTACATCGAGTATGAGATCTTTCGATTCAAAGGAATAGGCAATGGGCTCTTGTCGTACACTTAAAGCCGCAATCTTATAAAAAATGGGAAGGAATAAGGCGTGCTGGGCAAAATCGCCGTACGTTGCTTCCAAGGGTGCCGCTAAGACATATACACGCCCTTCACCGGATTTCGAGGAAGTCAGAAAGGGCTCGCCGGATTTAAAACTCAAGAGCTTATCGCCTACGGCTTGCCAGGACCATACGGCTGTGGCCGCTGGCATCGTTACTTGTTCCTTACGAGTGGTCTCATCAAAAATGTC